>JAQVHJ010000454.1 GCA_028696285.1 bacterium | reverse complement strand
TAAAATCCTCCCTTTCTGAACGGGACAGAATACCGATACTTATATTTGACGAAATAGATTCAGGAATAAGCGGCAGAATAGCGGAAAAAGTAGGAAAAGTCTTGAAAAATTTGTCAAAAACGCACCAGTTAATATCTATCACGCATTTACCACAAATTGCCGCATTTTCAGAAAATCACTTATCTGTATCGAAGAGTACAGTTAATAAAGAAACAATTGCTTCAATAAAACGGATATCCGAAGAAGAAAAGATTAAAGAAGTGGCTAAACTGTTATCCGGAGAAACAATATCGGAAACATCCTTAAAAACTGCAAGAGAATTAATCCAAAACACAGAAAAATAAATTAAAAAATAAAATTAATGTATATAAATATTGTTTTAACAACAGTTTATTGTTTGTTTCTCAAGAAACATTGTAATCTATGATAGATTCTTTTGATATAATTGTTGCGGGAGCCGGTCATTCAGGAATAGAATCATCTGTTGCTGCGGCTAAATTAGGATGCAGTGTAGGGTTAATAACAATGGACATAAACGCTGCCGGAAGAATGAGTTGTAATCCTGCAATTGGCGGTACCGCAAAAGGTCATCTTGTAAGAGAAATTGATGCTTTAGGCGGAGTTATGGGAATACTGGCAGATAGGACAGGGATTCAGTTTAAAGTATTGAATAAGTCTAAAGGTCCTGCAATCTGGTCACCAAGGTGTCAGTCTGACAAAGAATTATACACAATTCATTCAAAAGAATTACTGGAAAGTACTGAAAACCTTTACATAATTGAAGATATAGTAACAGAACTAATAGTTGAGGATTATAAAAATGCCGATACATACAAATATAAAATAAGAGGGGTAAAAACAGAAAACGGTCTTCAAATAAAATGCAAATGTGTTATATTGGCTGCCGGAACATTTTTAAACGCAATAATGCATACGGGTTCAAATAAAACACAAGGCGGAAGAGTTGGGGAAAAAGCAGCAAGAGGTCTGAGTGAATGTTTATCGGAATTAGGATTTGAGGTAGGCAGGTTAAAAACAGGAACACCAATGCGCATAGATATATCCACGATTGATTTTTCAAAAACAGAAATACAACAGGGAGATAAAGAGCCTCAGCCATTTTCACATTTAACATCTTTAGAGGAATTTCCTTACCAGCCTCAGATTGATTGTCATTTAACACATACAACAGAAGAGACTCATAAAATACTAAGAACAGGATTTGATGTATCTCCCTTATTTACGGGTATAATTAAAGGTGCAGGACCAAGATATTGTCCATCCATAGAGGACAAAATAGCAAGATTTACGGATAAACCGAGACACCAGATATTTCTTGAACCTGAAACATTGAACGGAAATACTATTTATATGAACGGTTTTTCGTCTTCGCTGCCAGCAGAAATACAGTTAAAGGCGGCGAAAACCATTCAAGGTCTTGAAAATATAAGAATGATAAGACCGGGATATGCAGTGGAATATGATTTTTTTCCGACATATCACATCAAACTCACATTAGAAACGAAGATAATATCAGGTCTTTATAACACCGGTCAGATAAACGGAACATCAGGATATGAAGAAGCAGCAGGACAGGGAATCATTGCAGGAATAAATGCTGCATTAAAAATTAAAAACAAAGAACAAGTAATTTTAAAAAGGAACGAAGCATATATCGGAGTTTTAATAGATGATTTAGTTAACAAATGCCCTGACGAGCCTTACAGAATATTTACATCAACGGCGGAATATCGTCTGATATTAAGACAGGACAATGCTGATATAAGATTAATGGAAAAAGGTTATGAGTTAGGTCTTGTAAGCGGTTCAGACTATGAAAAATTAAAACAGAAAAAAGAACTCATAAAGGAAGGAATAGAATTTTTAAAAAATAATACCATATCTCCAAACACAGTAAATTCTTTTCTTGATAAATCGGGTTCACCGAAAATATTGCAGAATGAATTCTGTTCTAATATAATTAAAAGAAACGGAATAGAAACAAGAGAATTTTTGAAATTACTTTCTAAGGAAAATTCTTTAATATGCCGAATTTTAGATAACGTTAAGGTACTGGAACAAATAGAAATCGAATTAAAATATGAGGGATACATAAAAAGGCAAAACGAGCAGGCAGAGCATTTTAAAATGAACGAAGATATAATAATACCGGAGAAATTCAATTACGACAAGATAAAATCATTATCTACGGAGGCGCTTGACAAACTAAAGAAGATAAAACCAAAATCTATCGGTCAGGCATCGAGAATTGCGGGAGTGAATCCGTCTGATATATCGGCGATATTGATTTATATGAGGGGGTGAAAAGGTAATTTTGAATTATAAACGTTGAATTAGGAATTAGTACTTTATAATTGAAATTATGCGTATAATGGTAAAAAGTTTTAAACCATTATTACGTATTCGAAACACGGATATCACGAAAATACAAAGATTTACACGGAAAAAACAGGGGCACGTCGTAAAAAGTTTAAAGTGAAAAAGAAAAAAGCAAGAATATTTTCGCGGGGGAAAATTATTTCAGGTGAGATTCGGAAATGTCAGCGCGGAGTTG
>JAQVHJ010000453.1 GCA_028696285.1 bacterium | reverse complement strand
CTCTGTTAGATGGGCTTGGGAAATGAAAACCCCTGTTATCCTTCTTACATCAAAAGAAATGATCATGACATTGCAGAGTTTTGATATCTCTGCATTGAAACCTATTTCAAAAATAAAAAAGGAGTTTTATAATAAGGAAGATGTCTATAAGCCGTATCTTCCAAAAGAAGATTTATCCAGAGAATTTCTCCCTGTCGGGAATGATAAATTCATGGTCAGGATAACCGCATCCACACACGACTCGATAGGAATGCTTCAGCACTCTACTCCTGATTCAATCAATAACACCAAACGTCTCCAGGAAAAATTAATACGAAATTTAAAAGACTTTACATTCTATGAATTGGATGAGGAGAAAGGCGCAAAGGAAATAATTGTTTCCTATGGAATAACAGCAAAAGCCGCAAGAGAGGCCGTTAACATTCTTAGAAAGCAGGGAAAGAAAATCTCTCTGCTTATTCTTAAAACGATATTCCCTCTTCCGAATATTTATTTTGAAGTAATAGAAAAATATACAAAAGTAATTATTGCAGAGGAAAATCTCAATGGCCAGATGAAACAAATCATGTTTGGAGAAGCAAGACGAAAGAACATTATCAGTGTTACAAAGATCTCAAAATTAATAACACCCTTAGAAATAATACAAGGAGTTAATCAGCAATGAATCAGAAATTTATAGATACTGCAGGTTTACCATTTTGTAAAGGATGCGGACATAACTTCGTCGTAACAAACATGGAAAAAGCCCTTGAGGAACTAAATAAATATAATCCTCTTGATATTGTACTTGTTACTGATATCGGATGCCAAGGTATTATTGATAAGAAATTCAATACACATACTGTTCATGGACTACATGGAAGATCTGCAGCATTAGCTTTAGGGATTTCTCTCGGACTTGATAATCCGAAAAAGAAAATTATCTGTTTCCTTGGAGATGGAGGTGCAACTATTGGAATGCAGCATCTAATTGAAGCTGCTCATAAAAATATCAATATGACAGTTGTAATATTCAACAATATGCTCTATGGTATGACTGGCGGACAGCCCAGCGGACTCACTCCAAAAGGATTTAAAACAGCAATCCTCCCAAAGGGAAAACCTGAAGAAGGATACGACTTCTGTTCCCTTGCTGAAAATGTTGGCGCAAATTATGTTCAAAGAGTTCTTGGGATGGGAGATTTCTCGGGAACATTGCTTGAGGCACTGAAAACAGAAGGTTTTGCATTAGTTGAAGTATTGGAACTCTGTACCAGCTATACCATTAAATTCAATCCCGGATTCAATTTAAAGAATTATGCAGAAGAGATTGGGCTTCCCATTAAATTATATTGTAAGAAAAACAATCCCCCGTTTAAAATGGAAGAAAGAGAGTATAAAGAAAGCTTAATAACAGATAAAATCGCTATTCCTATTGAATTCAAATCAGATTTAAAGGAACCGTTTTCAATAGTCTTAAGCGGGTCTGCCGGTGAAGCAGTGCAATCTGCAGCAGAATTCTTTTCCCAGGCAGCAATAGCTTCCGGTCTCCACACAACAAAAAAAGGAAGCTATCCCGTAACCGTCGGAGTAGGATTCTCATCATCTGAAATAATCGTATCTCCTGAAGAAATCCTCTACACCGGAATTTATGAACCCGATGCAGTAATCATTATTTCACAGGATGGATTGAATTATTCTAAAAAACGAATTGAAGAAATGACAAAAGGCGTTCTCTATATAGATGAATCCCTTGAATCACCTAATACAAAAGCAAAGATTATAAAATATGATTTCCGTGGATATGCCGGAGTAAAAACTGCCTGCTTATATGCACTATTCAAACTATTAAAAGAACATAAAATATTCCCGATTGATGCTCTAATCCAAACAATCAAGAACAGTAAACTCGGCGATAAAATTGATATTGAAAAATTGATCAAATAAGGGGGACAGCCCTTGCGATTTTTGCGATTATTTTTTATAAATATTCAGATGTTGGGCATTTTATAAAAATAAAAATATTCAATATGTAAATTAAAGTCAACTAAATAGTTTTCTTTTTTAATCTTCAGATTTCTTCCTGAGCGTGTAGTCGTCAATATACTCGACAATTATCAAATGATTTAAAAAGAATTAATTTTAATCACTTAAATAATTTAATTAAAAAAAATTGAAATATAATTGTTGGGGTGTCCCCTTGAAATTTGCGATTAGTTAATTTTAAAATACCTGCTGACAAATAATTAAAATACGAATAATTGGGAAATTAAATGTAGATTGTATAAAAAATTCAATAAAGAAAAATGACTCGAATTAACGATTTTGTACTTAGAAAAATCGCAATAATCGCAAGGGCTGTCCCCTATTTTAAGGTATTTTATCATATTCCTTATATAGGGTTTGTTCTTCTTTATGCATGTGGATGGTGAAGTCGGCCATAAATTTACCGAATTCTTCATTTTTAATTTGATCTGGAATACTTGGGTCGTCAAGCATTTGGAAAAATTTATCTATTGATTCTTCAAGTTCTATATGTTCATTTTTATAATCTAAAACCAGTTTTGATAATGAAATTTCTGAGGAAGCTTCGGCCTTTTCAA
>JAQVHJ010000452.1 GCA_028696285.1 bacterium | reverse complement strand
GGGAGAAACACAGCCGATCACAAAAAATGATACCCCCGAAAACAAGGCGAAAAATCGGCGTGTAGAATTTATTAAATTATAAAAATTATTCAAAATTTTTTCTGCAAAACTTGCTTTAAGGTTAAAAATATGTTAAAATAATAAGATATAAAAAGGAGTTATTGATGAAAAAGATTTATGTATTATTTATTTTCATGGTTATTTTTCTCTTGGCTGCATATTCCGCTGAGATTTTAGTGGCCAGGGGTGGATGTCCAAATTCCAGTGGGAACGGTCATTGCGGGAAGCATGGCGGAAATCAGGATTCAGATGATCAGTCCGGAAATCAAGAAGGTAATAAAGAGGGAAATGGAGAACAGGAGCAGGAGCAAGAACAGGAACAGAATAAAGGCGAAGGACAGAATCAGGAACAAAACCGGAATCAAAATCAGAATCAGAATAAGAAAGGTGATGGAGAAGGACAAGGCGAGGGAAATAACAGTAATAGTGGTAGTAATGATTCAGGAAATAATAATGAAAGCGGGAATAATGGACAGGATAATGGAAATGATGAGAATTCAGAAGAAGGAAACAGTGAGGGCAATTCCCAAAATAATCAAGGCGGAAATAATGGCAATAACGGCCATGGAGAAGATGAATAATATTTATTTTCGGCCCAACCTTAAATCAGTTAAAAAAAGGGATCGTCAAGTAAAGAACCTACCCATATAAAAATTGATCCCTTAACTCAAGTTTAGTCTTATCAGGAAGAGATATGAAAGAGTCAGAAAAGAGAACTGTCAGTGTTTTCAGAGCATTAGGATGTCCGACAAGGTATAAGATCATAAAACTATTGAAGGTATCTGAATTATGTACAACAGACTTATCAAAAGCACTAAAAAAAACAGCAACAACCACATCTAAGCATTTAAAAGTACTCAAGGATTTAGGTATTGTAAAGTATTACACAAAAGAAAAAAAGGTTATTTACCGTTTAAAAAACAACAAAATTATAAACATCCTTGAGTACGCAGAAAGCCTATTCAGCAGGTAATTTTACGATGTCACGTTTTCTCAATTGAGAAAACGTAACATCGTTTAAAAGATTCATAATGTTCTACGTTTCCATCATTCCACGGGGAAAAACTGTAGAAATAATATTGTTGATTTTCAGATTTAATTGTGTTATAAATTTAATATAAACGGAGGTGAATATGAAAAAACTTTCTATTTTATTTTTTATGTGTTTATTTTTAACAACATATTTAACTTCAGCACAAACTGACCTTCTGCCTCCTGATGCAAAGAAAATTCCATATTCAGAGACGCATCACGGTATTGAGTTGAAGGATGATTATCACTGGATGGTTGATCCTGAAAAGAAGGATCCAGATGTATTGAAATATATTAAAGAGGAGAATGCATATACGGATGCTGTCCTTAAGGATCTTGAACCTTTACAGGAGAAGTTGTTCAATGAAATGCTTGCAAGGGTAAAAGAGGACGATACGGATGTTCCTGTTCCTAAAGATAATTATTTTTATTATACCCGGAGTGAATCCGGAAAACCTTACAGTATTCATTGCCGGAAGAAGGGAAGCTTAGATTCAAAGGAAGAGATAATTCTTGATGTCAATAAACTTGCAGAAGGCCAGCAGTATTACAGGGTTGGACGAATGGCTTTGAGTAAATCACACCGGTACCTTGCCTGGGTGTATGATACGACAGGAACGGAATGGTATATTCTTCAGATCAAAGACCTCGAAACAGGTGAAGTTTTTCAGGAGATGATAGAGGGTATTTCAAGTTTAATTTGGGCCAATGATGACAAGACTATTTATTATTCAAAGAATAATGAGACACGGCGTTCGACGAAGGTTTACAGGCACACACTGGGAAATGATCCGAAAGATGATGTCCTTTTATTTGAGGAGAAAGATGACAGCTTCTACTGCTGGGTTACCAAGACAAAGAGTAAAAAGTTTATTTTAATAGGAACCGGGAGTGACACTTCCAGTGAAATTTATTATCTTGATGCAAATGATCCGAATAGTGAAATGAAATTATTCCAGGCGCGGGAACCGAAATTGACATATTTCCCGATGGATCATGAAGATAAATTTTTTATCATTACCGATAAAGACGGTGCTTTGAATAATAAGATCATGGTTACGGATATTGATAAAACCGGGAAAGAGAACTGGAAGGATTTTATTCCTGCACGTCCTGAAACACCGCTCTCCTGCGATATCTTCAAGGATTACATGGTGATCTATGAAAAGATTCAGGGGGTTGAAAAGATAAAGATATATGAATTTAAAAACGGGAAATCGCATTATATTAAATTTGATGAACCGATTTATTCAATTAATTTCGGAAGCAATTCAAATTACGACACGCAAATGTTCAGATATTCATATACATCATTAACTACACCCTGGACTATTTATGAATATGATATGAAAAAACGGAAAACGACAATGCTTAAAAGATATGATGTTCAGGGGGAGTATAATCCCAAGGATTATAAATCTGAAAGGGTTCTTGCGACTGCTCCCGACGGAACGAAGGTACCCATTTCACTCGTTTATAAAAAATCATTATTT
>JAQVHJ010000451.1 GCA_028696285.1 bacterium | reverse complement strand
ATAGTCGCAACGGTATCAGGCTGTGAAAGGTCTTTTATCCACCAGAAGAACGGAGCGCAATTCAATTCAATTGCCCCTCCGAATGTTGTATATAACGCAATGAATATAGGCATTTGAATCAGAAGCGGGAGACATCCTGAAAACGGATTAACGCCGTATGTTTTATACATTCTCATTGTTTCCTGCTGGAGAAGCTGCGGATTATCCTTGTACTTTTTCTGAAGTTCCTGTAAAATAGGCTGAATCTCCTGCATCTTCTTCATCGATTTCATTGAAGTGTGTGTAAGAGGGTAGAATACCAGCTTAAACAATAAAGTAATAATGATAATTACAATACCGTAATTGGGAATGAACCTATATAAAAATTTCATGAACTCAAGGAAAATATTTGAAAGGAATCCGAATATCCCTTTAAAAGAAGCTATCTCCCCGAGATTCTCATCGAACTTCTTTACTTCCTTCTCCTGCTTCGGACCTAAATAGGAACCAACCTTTAAGGTAACAGGTTTCTGGGGTTCTAATATGATGGAATCATAATAGAGGCCTATGTTCAGTTGATAATCACTTTCAATGTAATAATATGCGCCGTCTGCCTTCTTCTCAGAATCGCTTTTTTCCTTAAATACTACAGCGTAATATTTACTCGCGTTAAGAATCCAATTAACTGAACCTTCAAATTTCTTTTCGGTCTCCTTCTTCTTTATTTGTTTTGTTGTCTTCTTGTCATTCACTTTAAAGATCGGGCCAAAGTACCTTTTATCAAGTTTGGATATCTCTGTCTTCATTATCCCTGGACCCCAATTAATTCGGAAATCCTTAAGTTCCTTTGTTTCTGTTCCGGTATTAATAAGTTCCGTTTCAGAAGCAAGGGAATATGAGTTGTCTGATAAAATATACCTGCGTGTGATTTTCAGGTTACTTTCAGTTGTTCCTGAAAATTCAATTATTAATTTTCCATTTTCCTGTTGAGGCCCTGATGTTAAATAAATTGCCTGCGTTAATTGAGATTCTCCCGCTGCGGAAATTGAGAAAGGATAGATCTTTATTCCATCCTTCAAATCATCGGGAACCAAATCAATGCGTTTCGGATTATCCTGTTCACAATCAGTAAATTTATTTAACTTGAATGATTTGATCGCCCCGCCCTTATTTGTAAACGTTACTTCATAAAGTTCGGTTGAAAGGGTGTTTTCTTCTTCTTCAAACAGTTGTGAAACGGGTGCCGGAGAAGTGGAATTAACAACTGTATATGTTCCCGATTCCGTGTCAGCAGTTGAAATAGTAACGGTATCATTCTGAACTGTAATTATCTGTTCTGTAGTTTGAACTGGACCAGGCGGCACAGGTTTTTTCGGGGGATTCATTAACAGGAATATGGTTACAATTACCATAGTTAATCCAAAAGCTAATAAAAATCGTTTTTGCTGATCCATATTAAATGTTACCTGACCGGGTCATACCCGCCCGCATTAAAGGGATTACATCTTATAATTCTTTTCATGCCGAACCAAACCCCCTTGAAAAAGCCGTACTTTAAAATTGACTGCCTGGTATATTCTGAACAAGTAGGATAAAATCGGCAAGACCTGCCAAACAGAGGAGAAATCAGAACCTGATAACCTCTGATTAAAAAGATTGAAATGTTAACCAATAAATTTTTCATGATGTATTTCTAATAAATTTAAAAGCTTAAGCAGATTTAAAAAATCTTTCTCCAGTTCTTCAAATTTTACCTCAGCAGGAAGCTGTTTCCTGAATGAAACGATTAATTGAAGATGGGGAATGATTTTATTGCGGTTAATTCTAAAGACTTCCCTGGCCAGCCGTTTTAAACGGTTTACCTTAACTGAATTTCTGCCGCGCTTTGTAATTGAAAGACCTAATCTTGTAATATTTTCCTTGTCAATAATATATCTGAGTACTAAATATTTCCCGGCCTTAACCTGGGCTTCCTTAAAATATCTCTCAAAATCAAGTGTCGATTTAATCCTGAATTCACCGGGAAATCTAAAGTTCCGGGGATCAGACGGCAAGTCTTTTTCTCCCCTTCGCCCTTCTTCTGTTGATTACCAGGACCCCTGCCTTCGATTTCATTCTTGCTCTGAAGCCGTGGACTTTCTTCCTTCTTTTATTATGCGGTTGATAAGTTCTTTTCATTTTATACTCCTAAAGATTTAACATTACATAATTTTTTTATTATAACATATAGAATTATAAAAGTCAAGTTTTTTATACCGGGGACGGTCCTTTCTTAAAAAAAAGGTGGTTAGGTAAAAGATTATAGCTATTAATGGAGGGATATTTGATTTCCTTCAATTTTTTTAAGGATTTTTTAAGGAAAGGACCGTCCCCATTTTTCTTGACAAAGGAAGTAAAAGGTGTTAAAATTTAGAAAAAGGAGTGAATGATGATTGATGAGATTAAGGATTTATTTGATGCGGCTTTAAAGGTAAGGGAGAACTCATATTCACCATATTCGAGGTTCAAGGTAGGTGCTGCTGTTCAGACCTCGAGCGGGAAGATATTTGCGGGGACGAATGTTGAGAATTCTTCGTTTGGAGCGACAGTATGCGCGGAGAGGATTG
>JAQVHJ010000450.1 GCA_028696285.1 bacterium | reverse complement strand
CAATGTTGCTTATACTTTCAAGCCCGGTCAAGTACAGGACCGGCTTCCCCATCTCGGTTGCCCGGCCGACCGCATCTTCAATTGCTTCCAAACCCGGTAGTTTCCGGATATAATCTATTCCCCCGCGCTTGGCAAGAAGGATTGAAACAAATAAAATAACTACATATAATATTATTCCTAATAAGACAGGTAACTTTGACTTTGCAAACCACTGCGGGGAAGCCTGCACTTCACCTGTGATTCCCAAACTCCTGAATTGTCCGGAGGGGTTTGTGGAGTATAACAATTCATACCGGTATGATTTCCAGTTCTCAGCATTTGAATCACTGAAATCCCGCTCAAGAATCCTCGCATTATCCAAACTGAAATCCAGAATATCAACAGGAGAAGAATCGGGAGAATGCCGGACTATCTTAAACATTCCCGTGTTCTCATTCTTTGTTAAATTGATTTTGATATTTATTGAAGACCCGGAATCATCCGGAGTGTCAAATGCTGTGATATAAAAATGTTCTTCAGAAAAAACTACGGAAGGAACTAAAAAAATAAAAATGACAGTGAAAATAAAGCTGATAAAAAATTCTTTATTTCCAAACCCCTTTAAATTCAACAAATTTATTACCTTGATCTTCTTTTATGGTCGTAGTAACCTGCGGGTTTATTGCTCCACTCAGTTCCAATGTCTTTTCCATCCATCCTGATACTCTTTGAAGAAATACCTCGTCTATTTGGGGAAACCCGTTTAAATGCAGAAGCATAAAGCCTTTACCTTTATCAATAGTTACAAGCTTTCCTGCGTCGTAATATGTAGCAAAGACCTGGGATGCCCTGCTGATTACGAACTGAGGCGAACCTATCTTATAAAATAATTTATAGATAGTCTTCAGATCATGGTCAGCGCTGAAACTTCCGACCTTTCTCGCTATCTTCAAATCACCTGTTCCGAATATAGAATCAATTGTTCTTGTAAGATTGATCAGTGTATCAAAGGGATACCAGGCAGAAGGAAAAATCTTTTCGGTAAGCACCTCAATATCTGTCTTGGGTAACTTATTGATGATCTTATCAGAATCTTCGCGGGAATAATTATTCTTTAAAAATTCAAGCGTCGAGATTAACGCCGTTCCTTTAACCTTCATGGAAACTTCCCTCCTTTATTGCCAGGTTATCTTAAATTCTACTGTTTCTTTTCCGGAAGGATTTCTTCTGGCAATAGTTATTTTCGGGGATTTCCCCCCGCTTAACTCAAGTGTCTTTGACATCCAGCCTGCTACGCGCTGAATATATACTTCTGAAATTTCGGGAAAATCAACAAGCTCAAATATTGCAAATTTACTCCCGGAATCCCTGGCTTCTAATCTTCCCTGATCATAATATGTTGAGAAGACCTGTGAAGCACGTTTAATAATGAATTCCGGGGAACCAAACTTATAAAAAATTTTGTATATGGTTTTTAAGTCGTGCTCCGCTCCAAATTCCCCCATCTTTCTGACTATCGACATGTCCCCTGTCCCGTAAACAAGGTCCGTTACTTTATTTATGTTTACGAATAAAGAGAGCGGATACCACATTGAAGGAAATATCTTTTGGGATAACTGCTCCTTCTCCTGCGGTTCCATTTCATCAAGTACCTTTGCTAAGCCATCTTCTCCATAATACTCGAGAATATAATCCATACTCGAAACAATAGCTGATCCTTTTACCTGCATAATTCTATTCCGTCCATGTGCCTTTAAAAATTACATACATCTCTTCATAATTCTTTTCAAAAATCTCCATTTGAGGATTTTTTCCTCCCGTCATTGCAAACGTCTTCTTCATCCAGCCAAGAATCCTTTCCAAATGAAGGTCGTTTATCTCAGTAATATCATGAAGCTTTAATTTAACCAAACATTCTCCGGATTCAATAACTTCTAAGATTCCCTGGTCAAAGTACATTGAGTAAGCTTTTCCGGCGATCTTAATTATATATGTAGGACTACCCAGGCGGAATAAAATTTTGTATGCTCCATGAAGACCTGTCTCCGCTGAATATCCTCCGATATCCTGCAAGATGTCAGGATTCTCTTCACCAAACTCCTTCTTGATCGCAGTGCTAAAACGTATATATAATTCAAATGGATACCATATAGCAGAAGATACACGTAAGGATAATAAATTCTTATCCTCCTCCGATAGATTGGATAATACCTGCGAGAATCCCAAATCCCCGTAATGTGTCTTAATATAGTCAATCGTTGACTTAAAAACAGTTCCTTTGACCTGCATTCTATACCTTTTTCATAATTATTTGATATTTTAACAGGTTTTTCACTGAATGTCAAGAAAAAAAAGGGACGGTTCTTTCATTTTTATCATAGTGGAGAGTGGAGAGTGGAGAGTGATAATGGAAAATGTGAGCCGTGATCCGAAATATGAAAGATTTTTTACCATGAAGGGCATGAAGGGTATAATCGTGAACCGTGATTCGTGAACCGTGATTCGAAAGAATTGTGTTACCAACATTTGATACGATATGTAGGGGCGCCCGGCCGGACGCCCTTCTTTTTGTTTTAAACACGAATATTACGGAGAGGATAATATAAGATTG
>JAQVHJ010000449.1 GCA_028696285.1 bacterium | reverse complement strand
GAGGATTTGTTTTAATAAGAATTTTCAGATTTCTCGAATAAAAATCGACAGCTTTATCGAGTTTCCCCATGTCCCAATACAATTCACCAAAACTCTGGTAGGATTGTGCTACATAATAATGGTCAGGATTTAAAAGTTTTAATCTGATATGTAATGCTTTTTTTAAATATTTTTCCGAAGCTTTGTATTGTTTTTTGTGACGCAAAACTAAACCAATATTATTTAATGCTGAAGCGATATAAATATGATTCTCCCCAAAAATATTCAAATATATTTTGTATCCGTTAATATATTGTTCAAGCGCTTTTTTAAAATCACCCTGCCGATAATAGGAGGACCCGATGTTTATGTGCAGTGATCCAGAAAATGGGTTATTTGGTCCAAAAGCTTTATTAAGCATTTTAAGTGATTTTTTATAACATTTTAATGCTTTATTGAATTCACCTAAATCCCCGTGACATATACCTATATTTATAAGAACCTTAGCATCAATGAATCCGAATTTATTAGGTAATTGATTATAAATATTGAAAGATTTTTGGAAATATTTTAGGGCTGCTTTTATATCATTAGCTGCAAGGTGAATTAATCCGAGAACATTATAGCACTCACCAAGTATCTCCCGGTCCTTAACTTCAAAGTTTTCAGATATGCTCAAAGCTTTATTTAACAAAGATTTAGAATGATCAAGCTTACCTTTACTGTAGAATAGTTTCCCTTTAAGAATTAAAAACTTAAGATAATACTCCGACTCTTCAAGCAATTTACTTCCCAGCTTTAAAATTTTATCAAGAACAAGAAGACCTTTATCAAATTGTGACATCGCACCAAGAACTTCGGCATATGCAAGGAAATCTTCGATATCATCCGACTTGGTAAAGGGTATTTTTTCACGTATTCCAATTATTTCAGACATTATATTTTTCGCATTATCAAAATAACCAAACTTATTTTCAATCTTGAATTTTTCACGGAGATAATATAAGTATTTTTCCTGAAGATCACTCTTTTTGAAATGAAATAGCAGAAGATCCAAATATCTTTTTGTATTTTTAAAAATCAGGTTTTCAATTTCAGTTCCTGCTTTCCCGTGTAATTCTGCGCGTTTTTTTACAGATATAAGGGAGTAAAAATAATCTTTGTATAGAATATGTGAAAATGAATAATCATAGAATTTTATACATAAAGCATTCCTACACATTTTCTTTTTGATTATCTCTTTATTTATTAATGAATTTAGGATAAGTTTTGTGTTCTTTCCCGGGAAATTCTTTTGAATAATTTTCACGGGGAAATCATTACCAAATATAGAAGCAAACTGCAGAAAATCCAATTCATCTTTTGTGAGATTCGAAAAGCGCTGTTTTAAAACTTCATTGACTGTCAATGAATTATTACCTAACAAATCAATCGAATCATTCAAAACAAAGGAATGAATTATTTCTTTAATAATAAATGGATTCCCTCCTGAAAGTTTAAATATTTTTGAAATTATTTTGGGAGGTAGTTTTTTTGGAATTAAAATATCAGAAATTAACTTGATACTGTCAATGCGGTCAAAATTGGTTAAGGTTATTAAATCGTTAATTTCAACCTTGGCAAAAGATTCTTTTCCTCTTGATAAGAAAAGAACAAAGATATTTCCTGATTTAATATTTGATATCAGGAATTGAAAAAATTCCTTACTCGCTTTATCGATCCATTGAAAATTTTCAATTATAATTATTATTTGCTTTTTTTTAGAATATTCTCCAAGGATTTTTGAGAAAAGTTTGTTAAGTTCATTTAACCGCTGTTGACTTTTTAAGTTATCAAATTTTTGATAAATAGATTTCTTTAATTTTGCATTAAATATATACTTGAGAAAATTTTTATCATGTTCGCTTTCTTTTGTTTTTAATGATGAAATAAATTTTTCAATTTTATTAGTTTTTATCTTCTTTGAATCCATGAAATCGAATTTAATTAAACTGCTGAATATTTGTTCAACTGTATGGAAAGTCAAGGTTGTTGAAAATTCTTGAGAGGTGCCAACTAATATTGTTTTTTCTCCCTTTAAATCTTCAATAAATGAATTTATGAATTCAGTCTTTCCGACTCCGGGGTCTCCTGTAATTCCAATGAAGGATGGTCTCCCTTTATTTGCATTTCTATATGATGAGAGCAATTTGGTTTTACTGCTCTTCCTGAAATTTAAATATCTCATTCCTTTCATAAATTAACCTGCAATTATATAAAGTAATTATAACATATATATTTTTTGTTGTCAAATAATAAAAAGTGCCGGCCCTTTACTTTTTATTTTTTTTTACATTACATATATAATTGAATTTATATACTATTTTCTTAAACTTAGCAATATTTTCATTCTACATCTATCCCCCGGTCTGAAGACCGGGGTTACTTACCATCTGTTCCTGAAAGACATGAAAATTTAATGCTCTTAAATTTTCTGTGAACTGTAAACAGTAAACCGTAATTTACCTTTCTTAAGATCTCTTTATTTGTCAGTGTGTAAATCCTTTACTTCGTATAAAACAGTAATCAGACCGAGTAATCTCCTAAATTATATCAAGTTTAGGGTTAAAAAGA
>JAQVHJ010000448.1 GCA_028696285.1 bacterium | reverse complement strand
TATTAACTTATCTTCCGAATTAATATCCAACTCATTCAATTTAGAAATCTCTTCCGGGAGCGTTATTGACTTGAACGACTTCAATAACTCACCCTTTTCAGTATACACTGAAAGATTCTCACCATGATGAAATAAAATTTTAAACTGCATCACTTTAACATCTTAATTAGAAGGTTTGCCCCGTTTCCGGATGCGCCCGGGTCTCCAAGTTTCTCCCGGACTATCTTCAGTTCATTCCGAATCCTATCAAGCTCTTCCTGTGAATTCAGTTGTTTAATAATCGAATCTGAAATTTCAGTCGGATTCAGTCGCTGTATGAATTCCATTGCAAGTCTCTTCCCTGCAATTATATTTATTAAACCTATATTATCAACCTTTACAAGGAACTTCGCGAGGAAATATGTAAGCCATGAGGTTTTATAAAGAATAACCATGGGAACAGAAAACAAGCCAGTCTCGAGCGTTGCTGTTCCGGAGGTTACTATTCCGAAATCTGCAAAAGAGAGATAATCATAAATATGATCATGGAATATCTCATAGTCGAATTCCGCGTTGCTTAAATATTTCTTCACGATTTCAGGCGGAATGGTTTCCGCAATTGAAATGAAAAACTTTAAAGATTTGTTTTTATAATTTCTGCTTAGGACCTCAGCTGTCTTTACCATCTTCGGAAATATGGAATTAATCTCATTCTTCCTGCTTCCCGGCAAGATAATAATATTAATTTTATCTTTTTCCTTTTTTGAACTGATAAAGTTCTTATCGGGAATAAACTTATCCAGTTTATCAATCAGTGGATGCCCGATAAATTCACAATCCCCACCGGCGGATTTGAAAAGTTCAGGTTCAAAAGGAATGATTGAAGCCATTTTATCGGTAAGTTCCGCCATTTTCTTGATCCTTCCCCGGCCCCAGGCCCAAACCTGAGGTAAAATGTAATAGAGAACAGGAACATTCAACGGCTTCAGTTTCTCTGCTAAACGTAAATTGAAACCGGGGTAATCAACCAAAACGACAAGGTCAGGTTTTTCATCTGTGACTATCTGCAGAAAATGCTTCTGGATCCTTTTCAGCATAGGCACCTTTTTCAATACCTCGAATAACCCGATAACCCCCAACTCGTCAATATCATAAATTATCTCAGCGCCTGCGTCCTTCATTCTCTTTCCTCCCATCCCCTTAAAATGGATATTGGGATTGAGTGCTTTTACTTCCTTGATAAGGTTCGATGCATGGCCATCCCCCGAAGCCTCTCCCGCCACAATTAAAACTTGATATTTTTTATCTGACTGCATAATTTAAATATTTTTAATCCATTTTATTAAGAGCATTCTCAATTTATACCCCAGCCCGAACCAAAGAATAAGAGTCAGACCAAGCGCTCCTAAAACACCTTGATATTCACGATTTTTTAGCATTAACTGGAAATTGAATTTATCTTCTGATGAGAACTCTCCCGCTTTTAATATCGGTATTATTCTCGGAACACTCTCCATGTATCTTTGGAAATCATCTCCGAATTTTTCAAGTAGGTGACGCTCTTCCTTCTTTATTGTCAAAGGGTAGATAATTAAAAATAACGGGAATATTACCACTGCAATGATCCAATTCTGGAGCATGATCAAGAATCCGATCAGTATGAAAAAACTCCCGATATACAGCGGGTTACGCGTATATTTATAAGGGCCACTGCAGGTAATCTCCTTCGTCTTCTTCAAATGACCCGCTGACCAGAGCCTAATCAATTCACCGATTACGATCAGAACTAAACCGGGAATCAGAAGCCTTACAGGGACACTTTCCGCGGAAAACAGAACTAAAATTACGGCAGCAAGAAAACCAAGTTTTGTTCTTATTTTTTTAAATGCTTTTTTAAAAAAAGACATCTCCCGCTATTGCTCCCCTTGCTGAAGATCGTCCTTCTTCTCAATCTTTCTGCTGACAGCTTCCTTTAAAACTTCAATCTGTGAATTTTTTCCAACCTTTAAAATAAAGGATATATCTTTTACCTTTTCAATTACTCCTATTATCCCGCCTGTCGTGAGGACTTTATCCCCTTCCTTCAACTGCCCCCGCATCTCCTGTTCCTTCTTCATCTTCCGCTGCTGCGGGAGAATTAAAATGAAATAAAAAACAACCATGATCAGTATTATCATGAACCACGGGGTTTGAAAGAAACTTTGGGGTTCTTGCGGCTGTTCTCCGGTTCCGGGCACGAGAAGAAGTAATGTTAAAAAATTGATCATTTAAACCTCCTGTAAATATTTCGTTAAAAATTTATTCTTGAATTCGATGAATCGGTTCTGTTTAATAGATTCACGAATTTGTTCCATTAACCTTTTATAAAAGTATAGATTATGTATTGAAGTAAGACGCATGGATAATATCTCACCTGCCATGAACATGTGACGAAGGAATGCCCTGGTAAAATTCTTACATGTGTAACAGTCGCATTCAGGGTCAAGCGGCCTCATGTCATCCCTGTTTGCTGCGGCTTTCACGGAGAATTTTCCGAAGCTCGTGAAAACCTGGCCATTCCTCGCGTTCCGTGTTGGGATCACACAGTCAAACATGTCAACACCCCTTTCTACCGCCA
>JAQVHJ010000447.1 GCA_028696285.1 bacterium | reverse complement strand
TCTCTTTCGAAATTTTAAATAGATTTCATTACGAGTATTACGTAAAATTTGTTTAATTTCACTTGCAACCATAGAAATACTTAAAAAAGGACCGTCCCCTTTTTCTTATTGACTTTTCTTTTTAATTGTGCTAAATTAAAAAACATAAAATGAAGGGGTAATTTTATGAATCAGAATTGGAATTTGATTTTGGATCTGGTTTTCCTTTCTTTATTAATTGGTCTTGCAACTTTACTGAAAAGATTAATTAAACCGCTGAATAAGTTCCTGATTCCTAACGCTGTATTAGCGGGGGTGTTTGGTCTTGTTGTTGGTCCCAACCTTCTCAATGCTATACCGTTTGATTATGGAAGGCTTCAGGATTTAATTTATCATTTGATGGCGTTGGGCTTTATTGCGATAGCCTTAAAGAAAAAACGTAAGAAGTCAGGAAGCAGCACATCATTCAATACAGGGATGTTTGTTGCAATGTCTTATGCTCTGCAAGGGCTTTTCGGACTTGTTCTCGGATTAGTTTTAGTAGGAACTATATTTAAGAATTTATTCCCGCCATTCGGGTTCATGCTTGCCTTAGGTTTTGCGCAAGGCCCCGGACAAGCCCTTTCAATGGGAAGTTCATGGGAAAGTTTAGGCTTTACAAACGGAGCGCAGGTGGGTTTGAGTTTCTCAACAATGGGATTTTTATGGGCGGCTTTTGTCGGGGTTATCCTTTTAAATGTTATGGTTTACAGGAAAAAGCAAATAGGCATCCAAATCAAAAAGCCAAAGGTTGTCCGGATGATAGATGTTTCATTTAAAGACCATGAGAGTTCCGACATTGATAGTTTCACTATTCAAATATTGAGTATCGGAATTGTATATTTAATGACTTACTTTTTCTTGAAATGGTTTGCAGGTTTTTTAGGTCAATTCGGGTCGTTTGCGCAGACTGTTGCTCAAATGCTTTGGGGGTTCCACTTTGTCTTCGGGGCGATCTTTGCATTCATATTCAGGGGGTTCTATGATAAGATAAGGAAAGACCGCGAATATACTGAGATGGAATACTTGAACGACTTCCATCTCCAGCGAATAGCGGGAGGGATATTTGATTTTATGGTTGCAGCTTCAATCGCAGCAATCTCTATTGAATTGATAAAGCAATATTTAATGCCGTTAATAATTGTTTCAACTTTGGGCGGACTTTTCATTATATTCTATGTGATTTACATTTCAAAACGAATATATTCAAAACATGTTCTTGAGCATATTGTTGCAATGTTCGGGATGCATACGGGAACTATTTCTACGGGTATTGCTCTTCTCCGGGAACTGGATCCGCAGTTTGAATCAGGAACCGCAGAAGACCTCGTGCTGGGTTCTGGTGTTGCTATTTTTGTAGGCGCGCCTATGATGATTATCATTAGTTTTCCCATAGAAGGGTATAAGACTGGAAATCCGAACTTGTATTACTTGGGAATAGGTTTATTATTGGCCTATATAATAATTCTATATTTAGCATGGTTTCTCCCGACAAAGAAAAAAATCGCCCGGGAAAGAGACGCTAATCACGAGGAGTAAAGACGCCCTTCTCCGTAATTATAGCGGTTATTAATTTATTCGGAACAACATCAAAGGCCGGATTGAAAACATCAATATTCTTCGGGGCTATAATCTTATTCCCGATTTTAATCATCTCAATCTTCGAACGCTCTTCTATGATAATCTCTTTTCCGGTCTTTAATTTCAGGTCAAGTGTTGAATGCGGGGCTGCAACATAGAACGGAATTTTATGGTACTTTGATAAAACAGCAAGGGAATATGAACCTATTTTATTCGCAACATCGCCGTTCCCTGCAATCCTGTCCGCTCCGATTATTACACAATCAACTTCCTTTTTACTCATTAAATACCCGGCCATGTTATCACAAATTAATTTTGAAGGAATTCCTTCCTTGAACATTTCATAAGCGGTTAATCTCGCGCCCTGAAGATAAGGACGCGTTTCATCTATCCAGACGAATATATCATTCTTGAATTTCCCGGCGGCTGCGCGTATTACACCAAGCGCGGTACCATAATCACCCGTTGCTAGCGCGCCGGCATTACAATGAGTTAGAATCTTAATTCCCTTTCTTAAAAATTTCACACCATGCTCTCCAATCTTTCGGCAATATTTTACATCATCCATATGTATCTTCATTGAATTCGCTTTCAATCCTAAGTAAATATCATCGTTATTCTTTATCAATGTATGGAGAAGTTTCTCTTGTTCTTTAACTGCCCAAGCTAAGTTAACTGCTGTCGGACGAGTGGAAATCAGAATTTGTTTTATCCGTTCAAATTCCATATTCAAATCTGAGCGGCTAACCTTCTTTAATCCCAATGCAATACCCATTCCTGCTGCAATCCCTATTGCAGGCGCTCCGCGGATATTCATCTCCTTGATAACCTTGGCTATATCTTCCGCAGAACTGCATTCTATGTAATCTTCAAAATCCGGAAGCTTCAACTGATCCAAAACAAGAACCTTATCCCCAACCCAACGGAGCGGCGCCAACGAAGAAAAATTGAATTTCTCATATTCAGCAATTATTTTCACAAATTTATTCTTATCTTTCATAAA
>JAQVHJ010000446.1 GCA_028696285.1 bacterium | reverse complement strand
TTCATGTATAAAAGTATCAAAGTTCTTAAGAATAAATTCATATTTATTTTCTTTTTTATTAAATAATAATATTTTTTTATTAGAAACTATTGTTGACTTATTAAATTGATATTCAGCCAGTGTGACCATTTATTTCTCCTTTGAATTAATAAATTAAAAAGGTTCTATTCTATTGAAATATTTACAATTGATTCCATTCTCAACAATTCGATATAGCACCCAATAATTATCAATGCTTGTATTTACTAAATATATATTATCTGGTTTTAAATCTGGTAAGTTATCATATTCTTTCAAAATAATGCTACTTATTTCAACATAATTTCCAAGAGAAATATCATCGTACTCAAAAGCCATTATTGATATTCCATTTTTCCCTTTAGCTTTCTTTAATTTTTCAGACTTTCGGTGAATTGCCTTTCTAATACGTACTTCTCTTTTTTTCTCTAAATTATCAGGAGAAAATCTTCCAATTAGAAATTTCCCATTATTTCCAGGAAGAAATCTTAGTGAAACTTTAAAAGGTACTCCTGGAGGTGTTTCATCAATTGCATTTAAATTATTAATCTTCATCGATGGACTTCTAAGTCTTGGGGCATTATTAAGAATCCATTTTTTTAAAGATTGTAAAATGTTATTTCTTCTCTTAGATTGTATTTTTTTTAAAGAATTAATGGGAAATATTAACAAATAGCATCCATCTTTTCTGAATTTATCTTCGAATTCAGTCTGTAAATCTGAAAATGTTGATGAAAAATCCTCATCATCTTGAATTTGATACTCAAAACTTTCTATAAGTGTATGCTCAATAACATATATATTTTTATCTGTTGTAAATTTATAGTCAACATCTGGAGTATTACGATTTATTACATCAGGTATGCCATAACTGATTAATTTTTCATCTCTTTCTCGACAAATTAAATCCCTAATTTTTTTACATAGTATTTTTTCATTCATTTAATTTAACAACTTTTATTTCAACAGTTATATTTAACAGGATTATAATCTTTGTAAATACAATCATAACAATCTTCCTCATACCCGCTCCTTGATTTTAAGCTGGTAATATTATACCACCTGATAGGAGATTTGTCAACCCTATACTTCTCCACTCCTTCTATCCTATGTCGGTACTATCCCTATCCGTTCCGATACCTACCCTTTGTAATGCCCTTGGGATATACCGTTAAGCCTTTATAAGCCCCAAACACCCCTTCATCAGAGGTTATGTTATTCGATTTGGTATCCTGATAAATATATTATCACCTTCATCATAAAGTCCTCATTAAGCCACTTAAAACCCCTCTCGGATGAATCAAAAGTTTATTGGGATTACTTATATGCCCCTCACTACAACTTTGATTTAAGCCGATTAAAAAGTGGTCTAAACTTTATCAGAATAGGTAAAATCTGTTTCAAAACCCCTCCCGTTGGGGCTGCCATAGATCTCCTCCGGAGATCTCAGTTCGAGTATCAAGTTCGAGTTTCCTCCTGTAACCAGGAGTATTTGTCAACAAACGTCTCAAACTCCATTCTCGAACTCAAACTGTAAATAATATCTTAAAAAAGTAAAAAGTCATGGGCTGGCACCCTATTTACATGTCATATGTCATGGGCCGGCACCCTATTTACATGTCACATGTCATGGGCCGGCACCCTATTTTTTTTTATCCTTTAGGAATTGACGGTAAGTAACCCCGGTCTTCAGACCGGGGGTGTGGATAATGCACACATTTCCCCCTTTAGGGGGAGAGTATGGTCAAAATCACAATATTCAATTATCACACTCCACTTTCCACTCTCCACTAACCTACATGTCACATGTCATGGGCCGGCACCCTTTTTTAAACTTAAAAATCCTCCCGCTCTCAATCTGTCCCGCATACTCCTCCAGAATAGGTTTCAACTCATTAAATTTCCCCTCCAAACCCTCTTTCTCCTTCTCCAGAATCCTATTCAGTATCTTCCGATTAAAAATGTAGTTCTTTATGTTTGACATAAACAATTCCTAATATTTATAAAATAATTATAACACTTTAATATTGAGTTGTCAAATAAATTTACTGAGGCATTCATTTGAAATATTATTAAATTCATTGATTAAATATTCAGGAATTCCAATATTTGGATATTTTTCTTCAAGATGTTTTACAAAAGTTAGCTTTTTAGTTTTTTCATTACTCTCTCTCTTCCTAATAATTGATAAAATTTCGTGTAATTTATATTTTTCTTCCTTTAATCCCTGAATTAAAAAGTCGAAATCATATATTGATAAAAAAAATATATTTTCTATTGGAAGATATTTGCTTCCAGGATTTTGTTTATAAATACTTTCTACTTTTTCTTTTGCAAAAAAAGTTTTAAAATTATTACAAGTTCCAACATATAATTCTTTATAAGTAATAATAAGAAGATAATTTTCTTTATTCCCGAATGTTATATTATTTATTTTCTTGTTTTCTTTAATAAATTTTGCGATAGAAATTCCTTGTTCAATTCCATCAAAAATTGAAGATTTTAACCTTTGTGATATGATTTCCCGGTAAGGTGAAATCTTAACTTTTTCTGCGACCTCAATACCCTTTGATTCAATAATAAT
>JAQVHJ010000445.1 GCA_028696285.1 bacterium | reverse complement strand
ATCCTGTGATGCCGAAAAATGCATTATATGCGCCCTTCATTACTCTCTTGATAAACACGGGATGGTCATAGGAATCGAAAAGAACCACCCACATCACTCCTATTAAAAATGTAATTCCGGGAATAAGTATCTTTACATTTGCACCGAGCAGTTTATAAACCAGCAGCAATAGAGACGGCATGATGATCATCCAGGGAATATTCTTATGAATCGCTTCCTTTTTATTCCCCTGTCTCCAGGACTTTATAAAGTTTGTTATGAACCCTATAAATAAATGTATTAGCCCTAAAAAAATCGTGAATTTCATGAAGTTGATTCCCTTTACAGGGTCAAGAGGATCTAAAAGGATATATTTCTTAATATGTTCCGGGAACTGAATCCCAAAGAAACCCCCGGTCAATACTCCCATAATTATGGTGGGAATGCTTGAAAGAAAAAGAATCACGAGTAATGCAGGAGCATCCTTCATTTTTTTCCGGAGACCGGGTATTAAAAATAATGACCCGAGAATAATTAACATTACTAAACCGTACCCGCCATCTGTGAGACAGACTCCGAAGAATAATGTAAAGAATGGAAGAAAAAAGAATGTCGGGTCAATCTCAAAGTAATTCGGCCGGCCATAAAGGTCTGTTATCATTTGAAACGGTTTGATGATCTTCGGATTCTTAAGAAGGATCGGGGGGGAATCATCTCCTGTAGGGTCATTTAATTCTATATCAAGAAACCTGAAGTCAGGATCAGAATTACAGAGTTCAGAAAAACTTTCCAAGTTCTTCTCGGGTATCCAGCCGGTAAGCGTGAATGTAGATTCGGTTAATCCTAAATTTTCATGGCCTTTTAACTTCTGAAGCTTTACCTTGAAAAAATCATAAATTACGTATAACTTGGAAAGAAATTCTACCCCGCATTTAAGCTTCTCTTCCAGGGAATTTATCTTGGAATTGTTCAATTCAATAGTTTCTGAGATTGAAATTAAACGGTTCCGGACCAGACCGCGTTCTTCGGGAAACGCTACTTGTCTGAAGTCATATTGGTTGAATATGCCTGAAACATCTGATGAAATACTGTTGTGATATAGAAGAAAAACATAGAAATAACTGGATTCCGAAGATATCCTGTCAGCTTCTACATACGATAAACTCTGCAGGTCTTCAATAAACTGATAGAAAATATCAGACTTGACATATCCTAAAACTGAGGTGGTGAACTTGGTCTTCCCGATATTTTCAAGGGGAATCTCAAGATCTGTCCATTGCCTTAAACGTTCCTGCGTCACAAGGAGATTATTATTGTGGATGTAAAGATTATTTATCTTCGAATAGATTTCATGGTACTTTGCATAAATATCCGCTACATTAAAATTAGAAATAATCTCTTCAAACTCGGAAGGCGTCAGTTCTATTCGCGAATTAAACATGCCAGTCAGGAATCCGGATTTCTCCTTATACTTTTCAAATAGATCTATCAGAAATTTTATCTGTTTAAGAATATCTTCTAAACCGCGGTCATTATGATCTGCTTCAAGAGTAAAATTAAGGTCTGGAAGCGTCTCTTTTATATCTTCTATCTGAATAAGGTCATGACGGTGGAGCTTTTCAAGGAAAGTCTCCATCTGTGAGTTATGACCGATTACCTGAACTTTCTTTAATTTTTCTACAGACATTAACTTCTATTGTTCCTTTATTAAATCCTTTATAAGATCCTTGGTAATGTTATCTTTCTCTTTATCCTTCTTTTCAAGAAGTTTCTGAATCTTCTGATCATTCTCCTTCTTGATCTTTTCACTCTCATTAACCGCAGCTGCTTCCGTCTCCTTCAGCATCTGTCTTTCTAATTCACCGTATTTTTCGCGCAATTCCTTCAGTATATTCTCAAGATTCTGCTGCTCAAGAAGAAGCGCATGCTCCAACTCCTTCCTAACTTCATCTATCTGTTTTAACTGTTTTTCCTCTTTTTCCTTTATGATTTGGATTTTGTCACTCATCTTTTTCTCTTTATTTAGATTATTTAAAGGATTATATCATTTTTTAAAAAATATGTCAAGGAAAATTAGCGGACAGCCGTTGCAATGTTGCAATTGACCTGTTAAATGTTGAAATGTAGGAAAATCTATAACCATTGCGAGATGGAAGCCAAGCAATCTCGATTTGAGTTTAGTGGAAAGTGGAGGATGGAAAGTGGAAAGTGGAAGGTGGATTGAATATGAGAAATACAAATTTTAAGCTCGCAGCGAATCACGAATTACGAATCACAATTTCAGATCGCAGCGCTACTCTCGCGATGACATAATAACATCTGCAAACCAAATAACGTGATTAGTCATTGCAAGCCACAGGCGAAGCAATCTAACCGTTAACCGTTCATCGTTGACCATTCACCATTAAAGAGGAAGCAACCTCTCCCAGAATTAGAACTGATTTTTAAGAACATTGGTGCCAGAGTTCACAAGTAAACACCTGCATAATCAATAGTATTTTTGAAAATTGGATCACTCTATGCCAACGGATTAAATAACGTAAAAATGGCACTCCCAACATATCGATATTTACAGGCTTTTTTGTAAAAAAAACAGGGACGGCCCCAAAAAAAGTTGAAAAATTGAAAAT
>JAQVHJ010000035.1 GCA_028696285.1 bacterium | reverse complement strand
CTATAAACATAATAATCTTCCGCACCTGCGACTGCATCCCATCTTATGGTGATGGTTGTTGCTGATGATCCGTCTGTTGCACGAACCCCGGTTGAAGTTGGTAATGCTTCTAATATTTTCAGGTAACCAAGATCCGGGTCACTAACCCCGGAATAATTAGGACTTGAAGGGCGCCAGGCTTTGACACGGTAATAGTAATCGATGCCGGGGACAGCGGTATTGTCAGAATGATTCGCGGTAAGAGTTGTTGTCAGTTCGGTGAACTGGTACGCTTCTGTTGCACGATAGATATAATACAGTACTGCTCCTGTTACTTCGTCCCAGGTAATATCTATTTGAGTTTCAGAGGTCCCATTGCCGGCATGAACATTTACAGGGGTATCCAGGGCATCATTGACCTTTAAATAACCAAGGTCAGGGTCACTGTACCCGGAGTAATTAGGAGAGGTATTCCGCCAAGCTTTTATTCGGTAATAGTAATCAGTCCCGGAAACCGCGGTATTGTCAGAATAATTCGCGGTAAGAGTTGTTGTCAGTTCGGTGAACTGGTACGCTTCCGTGGCGCGGTAGATGTAATACAGTTCCGCTCCGGTTACTTCGTCCCAGGTAATATCTATTTGAGTCTCAGAGGTCCCATTGCTGGCATGAACATTTACAGGGGTATCCAGGGCATCGTAAACCTTTAAATAACCAAGGTCTGGATCACTGTACCCGGAGTAATTAGGAGAGGTATTCCGCCAAGCTTTTATTCGGTAATAGTAATCAGTCCCGGAAACGGCTGTGGTGTCAGAGCAGGTGGTGTTGACAGTGTTAGTAAGTTCGGTGAACTGGTACGCTTCTGTTGCACGGTAGATGTAATACAGTTCCGCTCCGGTTACTTCGTCCCAGGTGATATTTATTTTATCTTCATATGTTCCGTTTGATGCAGCTACATTACCGGGAGAAACAAGAGCATCAAGAACCTTCAGATAACCAAGGTCAGGGTCACTATACCCGGAATAACTAGGACTTGAAGGGCGCCAGGCTTTGACACGGTAATAGTAATCTGTCCCGGCTTCAGCTGTAGTATCTGAGTAACTGGTATTGACAGTATTGTCAAGTTCCGTGAACTGGTATGCTTCCGTGGCACGGTAGATATAATACAGTTCTGCCCCGTCAACCTCATCCCAGGTGATGTCAACCTTATCTTCAAATATGCCGTTTGTCGCTTTTAGATTCTCCGGTGCTGATAATGCATCTGGATCAAGATACCCCATGGCAACAGGGCTGCTTGGGCTGAGACCGGCAGCTTCACTGAATGCTTTGACCTTGTAATAGTAATTGACCCCGACATCAACGTCAGTGTCTTCATAGTAATTAATTGCTGTGCTCTTTATCCTGACAAAATCCCCGCCGGAGTCTGTGGAACGGTAGATATAATATTTCTCTGCGCCCAGGACCTTTGCCCAGGTAATCGCAATGCGGTCTGTATATTCACCCTGGGACGAATCAATAGATACAGGGGAATCAATAACAAGAACAGGTTCTGTAGGAAGTTCCTTCTTTATTACACAGGAACTGAAAAGAGAAAAGATAATAATTAAAAATAAGCACATGAAAAATACAGGTTTTTTCATCTCACCCTCCATAGATAAAAATGTTCTGATTTATATTTTAACATTTTTAAAATGTAAAGTCAAGATAAAACGTGATTCGTGATGCGTGATCTGTGATTCGATTACCGTGAACTGGAAAAGTATCGGTGCCAGACTCAACAATTTAACACCTTTACCAGCAACCTGTGAACGATGGAGATCGCTTCGGGTTAACTTTGTTCCCGACACATCGCTTCGCTTGCTAGATCTCGACTTCGTCTCGATAGCGCAACGACATTAAAACATTTGCAAACTGAAAAACGATATTAGTCATTGCGAGGCGTTCCGAAGGAACAACGAAGCAATCTCTGATTTAATTGAGATCGCCACGGCGCTTCGCTTCTCGCGATGACATTATAACGTTCTTAGTCATTACGACTTTCCTGTCCAGAGCGAAGCGGTGGTATAAATAAAAAGGAAGCAGGAGGGACACAAGTTGAATAGTTTATAAAATAAACTAAACACTTATTTATATAGGTCCTCAGCCTGCTTCCAAATATATTATAACATAAAAATTGAGAAAAAGCAAAAAAAAATAAGGTGAACGGTAAACGGGGAACGGTCAACGAAAGAATTGTATTACATACATTTGATACATAATGCTGCGTAATCCTGATTTATCTTTTTCATTTTCATTACACCTTCAACACTCCACTTACCACTAATAGAACGCTTTGCATTGAAAATTGGGAGTATAGCATTTATGCGGATGGTGCGGATGTTTAGAGATTGTGATACTTATTAAGCATTTGAATGTAATTTAAACAGGGAACGAAAGGGAATTGAAGGGAACAAGATGAAATTTACTTGGTTGATATTAAATAAGAAAAATATGCTGAACCAAAGAGCAATTGATACTTAGTCAGCAGGAGAATGTGATTTTAACCGCAGAGGGCGCAGAGGACGCAGAGAAGAATTAACTTAGTTGATATTAAGATAAAAATGAAATACTGAACCAAAAAACAATTGATACTTGAATAGCAAAAGAATGTGATCTTTTACCACGGAGACACGGAGAACACGGAGAGAATATATACAATTGAAAATTGAAAATTTTAGATTGAAAATTGAAAATTTGTAATATAGCATTTATGCGTATATTGCGTATATTTATAGCGAGTGAAATCGAAATTAACCAAAAGAACTGTATTACAAACATTTGATACACATCGTAGGGGCGTCCGGGCGGACGCCCTTCTTTTTGTTTTAAACACGAAGAACATAGATAGAAGAATTTTTAACCGCGGACCACGCGGACCACGCTGAAATAATTACTTGGTTGATTTTAAGATAAGAAAGATATACTGCACCAAAAACCTTACGTTACTTGAAAAGCAATAGAATGTGATTTTGACAGGGATTAAGAAGAGAAGATTACTTATTTACTTGGAAAGAATTAAGATATTCTGAACCAAAGAGCAATTGATACTTAGTCAGCAGGAGAATGTGATTTTAACCGCAGAGGGCGCAGAGGACGCAGAGAAGAATTAACTTAGTTGATATTAAGATAAAAATGAAATACTGAACCAAAGAGCAATTGATACTTGAATAGCAAGAGTATGTGATCTTTTACCACGGAGACACGGAGAACACGGAGCACTCGGAGAGAATATATACAATTGAAAATTGAGAATTTTAGATTGAAAATTGTGAATATAGCGTTCCTGAAGATGATGCAGGTGTTTAGATCAATTGATGCTTAACAAAACAGTGAATGCAAGAACAATTTTTGACAGGGATTAAACGGGATTAAAAAGAGAAGATAAAATCACTTGGTTGATTTTAAGATGATAATGATATACTGAACCAAAGAGCAGATGATACTTAGAGAGCAATAGGATGTAATTTTTTACCACGGAGACACGGAGCACACGGAGAGAATTCAAAGAGAAATTCACTTATTTGATTTTAAGATGATAATGATATAAGGAACCAAAAACCTTACGTTACTTGAAAAGCAATAGAATGTGATTTTGACAGGGATGAACGGGATTAAGAAAAAAATATTACTTATTTACTTGGAAAGAATTAAGATATATTGAACAAAAGAGCAATTAGTACTTAAATAGCAAGATAATGTTAATTGAAACTACTGAACACGCTGAAAAGAGAAATGTTTATCTCTTACTGATTACACTTACTCATACTGAAAATTCAACAGCGTTGAATATTTAACCGCAGAGGGCGCAGAGGACGCAGAGAAGAATTAACTTAGTTGATATTAAGATAAAAATGAAATACTGAACCAAAAAACAATTGATACTTGAATAGCAAGAGAATGTAATGTTTCACTATGGAGAGATCCTTCACATTCGTTCGGGATAAACATCGAACACGGAGAAATAATTATTTAACTTAAACTTAGATTGCTTCAAGTTGCAAGCAACTTATCGCAATGACATTTTTCATTCCAATTACCACTTAACAGAATACCCCGGTCGGGTATAATAAAAACAAAACAATTAATATCATATACCTTATAGGGTATAAATTATAAAAATATTAGTTATATTAATACTGATAGGGTATAAATTATTAAAAATTTACTTGACTTTATACCCTAAAGGGTGTATAATAAGGTATAGGAATAATGAAAATGAAAAGGCAGGTAAGGGAAAATGAATGATTTTGGTTTAAAGGTGAAGGAGTTAAGGAATCGTTCCGGGTTAACTCAACATGAGTTATCCCTTCGTGCCGGGGTCGGTTTGCGTTTTATCAGGGAACTGGAACAGGGAAAACCCACGGTTCGCCTGGATAAGGTTAACCAGGTTTTGGAGTTTTTTAATTGTCATTTGGAGATTGTTAAGAATGAACCAAAGATTTAGACAGGCTTATGTTTATTTAAATGATCGGAAGGCCGGGGTATTGGAAGAGACGGAACGCGGGTACCGTTTCACATATTCTGATGATTTTCTTGATTCCCCTGTTCCGGTTTCGGTCACACTTCCTGTCCGCAGCCAATCTTATGAGAGCAGGGAGTTATTCCCCTTCTTCCAGGGTCTGATCCCGGAAGGATGGTATTTAGAGATCATTTTAATGAAGTTGAAGCTTGACAAGAGTGATTTATTCGGAATTTTATTAGGAACTTGTGAAGATACCGTCGGCTCGGTAACCATTGAGAGGATATCATGAACGGGTGTCTGATTTGCGGTGAATCAATTAAACCCGGGGAATTAATGCATTTGAAATGCAGACGTTCCTTATTTGGTGTATCCTATATTCCCAAACTGAATTTTTCACTTAATGATATCATTTTTGAAGCGCAGAAGATGGCAGGTAAGCTCTCGATCTCCGGGGTACAGCCGAAGTTATCAATGAGATTGGATAGGGAATCTAAGGAATTGGTTACGGTTGTTAAGGATGGTGAGTTTATTCTCAAACCCCAGACCAATACCTTTCCTGAGTTACCGGAGAATGAAAACCTGTGCATGACAATCGCACAAAAGTTAGGGATTGATACCCCGCCTCATACGTTATTGAAATTAAAGGACGGGAGCTATGCCTATTTAGTAAAGAGATTTGACCGGGTTAATGGGAAAAAGATTAACCAGGAAGATTTCTGCCAGGTGTTAGGGAAAACAACCAAGGATAAATATACCGGGTCTATTGAACAGATTGCGAATAAACTTTTGGAGATCGCGGAGTTTCCGAACCTGGATATTCAATTATTATATGAGCGGGTGTTATTCTCCTTCATTATAGGAAACGGCGATGCGCATTTGAAAAATTATTCCATTAATTATACAAGCTTAAATAATATCCGGCTATCCCCTTCTTATGATATGGTTTCTTCAAAGTTACTTCTCCCGGATGAGGAGGACTCTGCCCTTCCCATAAACGGAAAGAGTAATAAATTGACGATTAATGATTTCCTTCAGTTCTCGGATAGATTTAATATACCTTATAAGATAACAGAAAGGATCATATCAAAAAAAGCGCTGATCCTGGATCTGATTAAAGACTCAATGCTCTCTCCCGAATTCATCCAAAACCTTACGGGGATTGTAAAAGAACGAATCGGAAGACTGGAAAAAGGTGAACAGTAAACGGTAAACGGTGAACGGTAAACGGTGAACGGTAAACGGTTAACGGTGAACGGTAAACGGTGAATGGGGAACGGTTAACGGGGAACGGTCAACTGAATAAGCAGTTCTAGTACCTAGTTCTAGAAATATTTGTATTAAAATAAACTTGTTACTTAGAACCAAAAAGCGAAAGATACTTGAAAAGCGGTTGAATGTGATTTTTCACCACGGAGAGAATATATACAATTGAAAATTGAAGATTTTAGATTGAAAATTGAAAATTGGGAATATCGCATTGTAAATGTTGTTGCGCATGTTTAGATCAATTGATGCTTAACAAAACAGTGAATGTAAGAAGAATGATCCCGATAGTTTCCTTGAAACATCGGGACGACTTCGCTTTGCTTGTCGCAGGATTATCAGGATTAAGAAGAAAATATATAAATCGTAATTCGCTGCGAGCATAAGATTTATCTTTTAAGTATTCATTCCACTTTCCACGCTCCACACTCCACCCTCCACCTACCACTCACAATGCAGTCCCGATGAAGGTTCCACAAAATCGGGAGAACACGCTGATAGAAATACTTAATTGATGTTAATTGATTATGATATAATGAGCCAGATAGCAATCGTTACTTAATAATCATGTGAATGTGATTTTGACAGTGATTAACGGGATTAAGAAGAAAAAATAAGAAGATAATATAACAGGGAACTGAGGGGAATTGATGGGAAAATATCAAATGTAAAATAAAAAAAACTGGAAAGATAAATTGCTATTTACTTATTAATAAAATCTACCATTATCACACTCCACGCTCCACATTCCATTCTCCACTAGTTATAAACTAAGATCGATTCCCGGACATCATAAGATACTTATTGATACCGTCTCGGAAATGCTTGGGAAGGAATTCCATGATTCTGTTGCATTGTTTCAGGATATGAGACAGAGAAGAAATGCTGATATTTACCAAGGCGGGATCCATGTCAGCAGAACAGAAATATCAGAATACCTGGCTGAATCAAATTCATTAATTAAACATATTACAGGCCTGATAAAACAAATAAATCACTAAAAACCTCCGTAAATAAACACGATAATCAACATTAAACAGGGGAAAATTGCCAGATTGCAGAGCATATTAAAAAAATCAGGGACGGTTCTTTCATTTTTATCATAGTGGAGAGTGGAAGGTGGAGTGTGGAGAGTGGTGATGGAAAATGTGAACAGTAATTCGAAATATGAAAGATTTTTTACCATGGAGAGATCCTTCACATTCGTTCGGGATAAACATCGAACATGGAGGGGATATTTTTAATTGAAAATTGATAGTGCACCACGTCGGGTGCACTACATTGAATTTTAGATTGAAAATTGAAAATTGGGAATATCGCATTTTAAATGTTGTTGCGCATGTTTAGATCAATTGATGCTTAACAAAACTGTGGATGCGAGAAGAATGATCCCGATAGTTTCCTTGAAACATCGGGACGACTTCGCTTTGCTTGTCGCAGGATTATCACGATTAAGAAGAAAATATATAAATCGTAATTCGCTGCGAGCATAAGATTTATCTTTTAAGTATTCATTCCACTTTCCACACTCCACCCTCCACCTACCACTCACAATGCAGTCCCGATGAAGGTTCCACAAAATCGGGGGACCACACTGACAAGAAAAAGAGAGAGAAAGAAAGGTAAATTATCGATCACAGATTACAGTTTACCGATCACAATAAATGTTACGGATTAACCTGAATCAACAGGGAAAGGGAGGAAATGAATGGGAAAATATAAAATAAAGAATAACCATGACTTTACTTAATCTATCTTTACTAATTACTGTTTAATTTTTGTTGGGTTGACAATTGATAAGTTATTGCTTATTAACATTACATTTTTATTTAGATGTTGAAAGTGTTTTTCAGAACTTCGCAAATAGATATCAGAGTATCAATACCCCGGTCTGAAGACCGGGGTTACTTACCATCATGTCCTGAAAGAACTAAAAATTCAGCAGCGTTGAATTTTTCACAGGAGAGGACACAGTATATAAATCAGTTCTTCCATGAACCATGTAAGGTTTGGGACTAAAGAGTATCCATTTCTAGGAATAGATTGCTTCGGGTTGTATACAACCCATCGCAATGACGAATAACGTTATTATATTTGCAGATATGTGAAGGTCATCATAAAAGGTTTCGATTGAAAACCTGTAGTAATATGGAACGGAATATAAATTGCCGAATTTTTTATTTTCCTTGAATATTTGAATTTTTTTTGTTATAATTTACTCTAAATAAAAAAAAGAGGAAATATATGAAATGCCCTGAATGCGGTTTTAATAATCCTGAGAATGCAAGGTTCTGTGCCGGCTGCGGAATCAAACTTGAACTTATTCTCAAGAAAAAGCAAGAACCTACACCCGGGAAGAGCGACAGGCGGAAGGTTGCTGTTGTATTTGCAGATCTTTCGGGATACACTTCATGGAGTTTGAATCTTAGTTCGGAAGAAGTTGCTGTTCACATGAATGTAATCTTTCAGCGTTTAGGTGATGTGATAAATAAATACGAAGGATATATTGACAAGTATATGGGAGACTGTGTAATGGCACTCTTCGGAGCACCGATATCACATGAAGACGATCCTCTGAGAAGCGTACTCTGCGGACTGGAAATGATGGAAGCCATGAATGATTTTAAGGGGCTTTCATTGTCAATAGGGATTAATTACGGTATGGTAATGGCAGGACAGGTTGGTTCTGAACAGAAGATGGAATATACCGTAATGGGTGATACCGTTAATCTGGCAGAGCGCCTTGAAAGTACTGCAGAAAAAGGACAGATTTTAGTAAGTGAAAAAATTTGGGAATTGACCAAAGACCAGATTCTATATAAAAAGCAGGGAATGGTATCTGTAAAAGGAAGAAATGCCGAAGTAAATATATATGAGCCGGAAAAAGTAATACAGCTCCATCGAGAACGGGAGCATAAAACGTTCAAGATAGTCGGGAGGAAAAAGGAACTTGGAATACTGAAGAAGTTATTTGATAAATCAATCTCAGGGAAACCGCAAACCGTATTGATTAAAGGTGAAGCCGGAATCGGGAAATCTAAGCTGGTCTATGAATTCAGAAAGACACTCCCCTATGAAATTAATGTTTTTGAATGCAGGGGAATTGAATATCTCCGGGGCTCTCCATTCCGCGGATTAAAGGAATTATTAAAATTAATTTTTAAAATCAATGATAATGACTCCCCTAAAAATATCTTGAGAAAACTTGACAACTTTATTATTACCATTAAGGATTTTCCGAAACAATGGTATTTCCTCATTAAATATTTCTTCTCCCTCGCGGTTGACGGGAAAGATGAAAAGGTACTTAAGGCAATGAGCCCGGAAGACCGTATCAGAATAATCCAGGATCTATTCATATCAGTGTTAAAAGACGTAGCTGAAAAGAACCGGGTTATTTTTATATTTGAAGATTCTCACTGGCTTGATGAGGAGACCTTACAATTTTCTTTCAGGATGTATTCAGAGATTAAAAAGGGTAAATTTATCCTGTTATATCTTACCCGGCCTGAAACAGTTTATCCTGAACTTGAAGGAGTGAAAGGAATTGAAACTATCAATCTAACCAACTTAAACGATAAAGAAACCGCAGATCTCGTTAGTAATATTTTCAGGTGCGGATCTATTTCAAAGAAATTAAATGATTTTCTAATCTCTAAATCCGGGGCGAATCCGTTCTTTGTTCGGGAACTGGCTCAGCTCCTGAAGGATGAGGAGCAGATAATAATTAATAAAAAAACTGCCGAATTAAAGGAGACTGGAAAAATCTCTATCCCTGAGAATTTAAATAAACTCATTATCTCGCGCATTGACAAACTTAACGAGAACCTTAAAATGATAATTCAGGCGGCATCTGTTATCGGGAAGGATTTCTCTTCAAGACTACTGGACAGTTTGATTGAGTTTGGAGCTGAACTCTCTGCTGATCTTGAAATAATTAAGGAAAAGGATATAATCGAGAATCTCTCTCAGGAATTACAGATATCCTTAACCGACAAACATGATTATTCATTCAGGCATATTATTACCCGGGATACTGTTTATGAATCTATTTTAAAAAAGAAGAGAAAAGAATACCATAAAAAATTAGGTTCTTTAATGGAATCCCACTATTTCGGAAATTTAGATGAATATCTTGATGAACTTGCATATCATTTTGAGATAGGTGATGAATTAAAAAAAGCAGCAGAATATCTCTTCAGATCGGGGAATAAAAAAGCATCTTTATTCATTAATAAAGAAGCTGTCGATTCATATAAGAAAGGATTTACACTTGCGAAAAAGGATAATAACTTCGAAAGAGAAAAGATTGCAGAAGCATATCTCGAACTTGGAAACCTTTACTATAAGACGAGTGATTTTAATGAAGCTCAAAAATCTTTTGAAGAAGTATTAAAAAATTCCGGGGAAAATATTAAATTAGCCGTAAAAACGTATATTGCCCTGTCAAATATTTCCGTAGATACCGGCGATTTTAATACCGCTTTTAAGTATCTTGAAAAGGCAAAAACCTTTGTTTCGGGAAAGGTTTCCGGGGCCGACCTGAGCCTTGTTCAGATAGAGATCATCGCTAATGAATGCTGGACAAACCGATGCAAGGGAGATTATAAAAAAGCTATTAAGAACGGAGAGGAGGCTCTTGAACGGTTAAAGGAAATCCTGAAAAAGTATCCGCATTTGAATGAGATGAAAACTTCTCGAGGGATTTTGGAACTGGAGATTGAAATCAAAACTGATTTAGGGAATACCTATGTTTCAAAAGGTGAATATACAAAAGCTATAAAAATCTTACAGGAGGTTTTGGAGTATTATACACTTAAAAATGATTATGCAGGACTTGCCGGAACTTATAACAGTCTCGGTTCCGGATTCAATTCATTAGGTGAAAATCAGAAAGCGGAAGAGTTTTATTTGAAATCAATTGAGGTATGCCGTAAAATAGGAAACAGGCAGGGAATTGCAAGAGCTTATGGAAATATAGGGAGTGTATATTACTTCAGAGGTGATTTCAAGAAAGCTTTGAGCATGTTCAAAAAAGAGGATGAAATCGCAAAGGAAATAGGTGATCCGAAAGGGATTCTTCTTTCAACGGCAAGGTTAGGTGCTCTCGAATTCAGTCTTGGAAAATTGAAGAATGCTGAGGATTCTTTTTTTAAAGGATTGGAACTTGCAAAGGAAATTGGAAGTCAGCAGGATATCGGGGCATTTTCGAGCAACCTCGGTTCTATATACCAGCGATTACATAAATTTGAAAAAGCTGAGCAGTTTACTTCTGTCTTCCTTGAAATCTCAAGAAAAACCGGGGATTTTTGGGGGGAGGCAGCAGCATTGAATAATCTGGGAAGCATTGCATC
>JAQVHJ010000444.1 GCA_028696285.1 bacterium | reverse complement strand
CACCTTCTTCCCCGCTTAAAACGGTGTGAACAGTATATCCCAGTCTTTTTAGAAGGTCTGAGACTACCTTTAGTTGTATCCTGTCATCGTCCACTAAAAGTATCCTTTCATTCCCCCGTGGAACTGAAGTTTCATCATCGTCATCATCCTGAAGAGTAATTGACTCGTGTGAAACAGGAAAATAAATATTGAACTCTGCTCCGGAGCCTACTTCAGACTTCAATTCTATATATCCCTTGTGATCCTCAACTACAGAAAAAACAATACTCAAACCAAGACCTGTCCCCTGGATCCTTCCTTCTTTCGTTGTAAAAAATGGTTCGAAAACCTTCTCCTTTAATTCATCGGGAATTCCTATTCCATTATCTGAAACGGTTAGTTTAACATAAATACCGGGTTCTAAAAACTTTGAAAGATTTTCCTTCTCAGTTATTTTAATGTTCTTTGTTGAAATTTCAATATTTCCTACATCCTGAACGGCATCCTTTGCGTTAACTAAAAGATTCGTTAACATTCTGATTAACTGTGATTTACCGCCTTTTATCTTGTGCAATTCTTCTGTGAGGTTCAAAATTAAATTTACAGTAGAAGGGTTCTTCTGGAGAGAAACTGTCTTGCGTACTATTTCATTCAAGTTGATTATCTCAACCTTATAGTAACCTCGCCTTCCCAATGTGAGGAGCTGCTCGTTTATATCTACTATTCTCTTCCCCGATTTCTGAATTATTTCAATATATTCATATATTGGATCGGTCTCCTTAATCATATCCTTTATGATTTCAGGATAAGCAATGATGGGGGCGAGAAGGTTGTTGAAGTCATGCGCAATCTGTCCGGCTAAATTTCCCGCTGCCTCAAGTTTCTGCGCCCTGTTCAAGGCAAGGAGAAGCTGTTTCTTCTCGGTAATATCACGGATTATGGAGAGAATCCCAGGTTTCCCTTTAAATTGAACGATGCCGGAGGAAATGTCAACATCAATTAATTCACCGCTCTTTTTCTTAAGCTGAATCTCAAATGAATTTACTGAATCACCCTTTTCCCTTATCGCAGAAAACATTGAATCTGTTATGTCTCCAAGATTTACCGGAAATAATGAAAGAAAATCTGTGTCCTTCAATTCTTCAAATGAGTAACCGGTAATCTTCAAAAACATTTTATTGGCAAACTTGATCTTCTTATTCTGAAAAATTATAATTCCGTCATTGGCATTCTCTACTAAAGTATAAAACTGGCCTTTCGATTCCTTTAATGATTCTATTACCCTTTTCTCTTCTGAGATATCACGAATCAAACCTACATATGTCGCGGGATCGATTTTATTGCTTAATCGTATTTCTACATAGCACTTTGAACCATCTTTCCTGAGACATTCAATCTCAAGCGGGGAATGATCATTGGAATATGCCTTCTCAAACATCTTATTTTTTATCCATTCTCTCTTCTCAGGTACTGCAAGGTCCCAGGAATAAGTCCCGATTAATTCTTCTTCGGTATATCCGAAAATCTTGTAAACTGATTTACTTAAATTTGTAAATTTCCCCTGATTAACGGTATAAAGGGCTTCCGAAAGATTATCAACTAAGATACGGTACTTCTCCTCAGATTGCCGGATACTTTCTTCTGCCTGCTTCCGGTAGGTTATGTCATGAAGTATCTGCTGGATTATTTCTTTATTCTTTATCTTTATTAGAGAGGTGGAAATACTGACTACTTTTCTCGTGCCGGTTTTTGTTATAAGTTCATCTTCGTTCTCTTTTGAAGAAAGCTTCAGGTCTCTTGCTAAGCCTTTCCGCTTTTCTAATTTAAATATGTCCGAATATTTTAAACCTAAGATATTTTTACGGGGAAGCTCTAAAAGCTCTACTGCTGACTGATTACATTCCACTATCTTATTTGAGGATTTTTCTATCCAAAGTATTGCATCTGAAGAGTTCTCAAATGCTAAACGAAACTTCTTCTCAGATTCCTCACGTTCATTTTGAACCTTTCTAATCTCTGTGATGTCCCTGGAAATGCCAGCTATTCCAACGATTTTCCCGGTGTTATCCCGTAAGGGAACCTTTATTACATGGAATGATTTAGGCTTTCCTAATACTTCCTTCACCGATTCTTCTATTATTGTTTTCCCTTTCAAAATTCCCCGCTCTACTTTCTTAATTCTTTCAGCCTCCTTCTTTCCAAACAGATACCGATCTGTCTTCCCTATTAAATTTTCCCGGGTACTCTTAAACAAACGAACCATTGCCGGATTAACTTCCAAATATCTCCCTGAAAGATCTTTCAGGAAAATTGAATCAAGCGCTGTCTCCGTTATTACCCTGAACTTCTCCTCGCTCTCCCTTAGTTGATGCTCTTTTTGCCGGCGCTCCGAAATATCCTGTATGACCGTGACTATACCAATCATTTTTCCGGCATTGTCGTCAATTGAGTAGAAATTTAATTCAACAGGTATCTTGTCTAAGGTTTTATTTCCTATCTCTCCTTCAAAACCCTTCACTCTTTTTTTCTTTTCTAACATCTTTATTCTTGAAAGTAATTCCTTCTTTGTCCAACCTCTGAAAAATTCGGGAAATACTTTCCCGAGCATTTTTTTATTACTCGGGATACCGAAAA
>JAQVHJ010000443.1 GCA_028696285.1 bacterium | reverse complement strand
TTTCGGAAAATTCGGCATCCATTCTGTATGTAAATGACGGATCTTCTTTATGAAGTTTGGCGAGGGACTGGCCTAATTTTTCCTGGTCCTGTTTTGATTTCGGATGTAAGGCCAATGAATAGATCGGTTCAGGATATGTAATCTGGGGAAGCATAACCTTGAGTGTATTATCCGTAATCGTATCGCTTGTCTCGGTCTCTTTTAATTTAACCATAACACCTATATCCCCTGTATCCAGCGCTTCAACATCTATCCTCTTCTTACCCTGCGCAATCATTAACTGCCCTGCTCTTTCGGTCTTGCCCTTATTAACATTATAGAAATCGGCTGCTGATTTCAGCTGGCCGGAAAAGATCCTTACATAGAACATTTCACCTACATGCGGTTCGGATACTGTCTTGAAAACAAAACCGCATAACGGCTTCCCTTCTTCAGGAACAATTGAAACTTCTGAATCGTCTGAAGAATTGATTCCCTTTATCTCATTTATTTGAGAAGGGTTCGGGAAATAATTAATCAGCGCTTCAAAGAACGGGTGGATACCGATATTCTTTACCGCGCTCCCGGCAAAGACGGGGATGATCATTCCTTTTCTGATTCCTTCCTTCAGCCCTGTCTGAATCTCTTCTTCTGTCAATACTCCTTCTTCAAGATACTTCTCTGTCAGAGCGTCATTGGTCTCAGCAACGAACTCTACGAGTTCATTCCGGATCTTCTCAACCTCAGCCTTAATATCACCGGGAACATCCGTGACTTCTACTTTTCCGGAATTATCCGCGTAGATATATGCCTTCTGCGAAACAATATCAACAACACCTTTGAAATCAGCTTCATTCCCAATCGGGAAAGTGAATATGGCAAAGCTGTGGTCTTTATAATGATTCTTGATCTCCTGATACCTCTTCTTGAAGTCTGACATTTCCTTGTCAAGCTTATTAATAAAGACTGCCTTGGGTTTATCTTTTACAAGTTCCCAGGTCTTCTCAGTCCCTACTTCAATCCCGTTCACACCGCAGATAACACTGAGTATAATATCCGCAACCTTCGATGCGCCTATTACATCCCCTATAAAGTCTGCGAAACCGGGGGTATCAATTATATTGATCTTATAATCTTTGTAAATTGCATGGCCGACCCCTGAACTGATTGAGTTTCCCCGCTTCACTTCATCCGGATCATAATCCATTACGGTATTGCCTTCTTCAATCCTACCTAATCGGTCTGTCATTTTCGTGTCAAATAAAATTGCTTCCGTTAATGATGTTTTTCCGGAACCGCCGTGGCCGATGATTACAACGTTTCTTTTCTTATCAATCTCATATCTTTTCATGAAAACAAAATCCTCCTTTATTCATTAAATTCAAAGTCATCAGGTATATCCAGGTTGGAATATACCGCGCTGACATCATCCAGATCCTCAAGAGCGCTGAGTAATTTCAGGTTCTTCTCAAGGTCCTTCTGTTCCAACTTAACCATGGTTGAAGGGAACTTACCCATCTCTACACTCTCGACTGGGATCCCCTTCTTTTCCAATTCATCTTTGATTTTATACAGGTCGTGAACCTCTGTAAATATCTCGTGTGACTCTCCTTCACTCCTGATATCCTCCGCGCCAATCTCAAGGGCAACTTCAAATAACGCTTCCTCGTTAACCCTGTCCTTCGGTACGGTTATAAGGCCTTTCTTCTCAAACATCCAGGAAACACATCCCTTCTCTCCCATGTTCCCGTTATGCTTGCTGAAAAGGTGCCGTATCTCTGCAGTAGTCCTGTTCTTGTTATCAGAAAGAACATCAACTATGATCGCAATACCTGCAGGGCCATACCCTTCATAGGTCGTCTCCTCATAAACTACACCCGGGAGTTCCCCGGTCCCCTTCTTAACTGCCTTATCAATGTTATCTTTCGGCATGTTCGCAGATTTCGCTGCATCAATCGCGCTTCTGAGCCTGGGGTTGGATTCAATGTCACCACCGCCAATCTTGGCAGCAACGGTGATTTCCTTAATGATCTTGGTAAATACCTTCCCCTTCTTAGCGTCTTCTTTCTCTTTCTTACGCTTAATTGTACTCCATTTAGAATGCCCGGACATATCATTTCCTCCTGAATATTATAGTAAATTTTGTATTATATCATATAATTATATGATTGTAAAGTATTTTTTTTGAAAAACAGGGACGGTTCTTTCATTTTTATCATAGTGGAGGGTGGAAAGTGGAGTGTGGAGAGTGATGATGGAAAATGTGAACTGTGATCCGAAAGAATTGTGTTACAAACATTTGATACGATATGTAGGGGCGCCCGGCCGGACGCCCTTCTTTTTGATTTAAACACAAAGAAAAAAGATAGAAGATATTTTAACCGCGGACCACGCGGACCACGCTGCTTATTTGTATAAAATAAAAATGTTACTTAGAACCAAGAAGCGAGTGATGCTTTAAATAATCATTGAAGCAAATATAATTTAAACAGGGAACTGAAGGGAATGGATGGGAAAAACACTGCGCATTTAATATTGAAAATTTTAGATTGAAAATTTGCAATATGGCATTTATGCAAATGTTGCGGATGTTTAGAGCGATTAGTACTTATATAACAGATGAATGTGAATTGGAACCACTG
>JAQVHJ010000442.1 GCA_028696285.1 bacterium | reverse complement strand
CGAAATAAACGAAGTTTGTCGTGGCAATCTAAATGGGTGTTATAAATAATTAAACAATTTATTGTTCCTATGTAAGTAGGCCCAGGTTTTAACCTGGGTAAATAAAGAACAGAAAAATATCCGGGCTTCAGCCCTTGTTTTAGTCCGATTAATCGGATTATGGAATCCATATCAGGAATAAATTCCTGATGGTTTGTTTTTCAGTATACCGTGGTTAAAACCACGGCCTACAAACATATTTAGAATAAATTCAACTATTATATACCGTAGTTAAAACCACGGCCTACAAACATATTTAGAATAAATTCAACTATTATATACCGTGGTTAAAACCACGGCTTACAAACATATTTAGAATAAATTCAACTATTATATACCGTGGTTAAAACTACGGCCTACCCACATATTAAGAATAAATTCATTTTGCATAAATTGTTGTTTAAATAAATATCTTGTTTTCGGATTTGCCGGAATAAATTTAATAAAAAAAATGTTGAACCTTGTAATAAATTATTTTCCTTGACAGTTTTAATATATATATGTTATAATTTCACATATTTGATATTAGTATTATTAATTAGATATATAAGTGGAGCATTATGAATTTATTAATTTTAGGAGCAACGGGAGCAGTAGGTGTTGAGATAGTCAAGCTTCTTGAGAAGTTCAAGGTAAATATCTCACACTTGGGGTTATATGCTACTGAACGGTCCTTAGGGAAGAAGATCAAATTCAATAATAAAGAGATTCCCGTACAAGTATTAAAGGGAGATGATTGTCCGTATTATGAATATGCGATATTTAGTGCGGGAACGGAAGCATCCTCTAAATGGGCCCCCTTCATGGTCGGGAAAGGAATTACAGTCATAGATAACTCCAGTACCTGGCGCATGGATGATTCTGTTCCATTAGTAGTTCCTGAAATAAATATTGATGATATTCCTGAATCTTTTAAGAAGGGAATAATAGCCAATCCGAACTGTTCCACCATTCAATTATCCGTTCCGTTAAAGATTCTTGATGATAACTTTATCATTGAGGAAGTATTTGTTGCGACATATCAATCGGTTTCCGGGACCGGCGCGAAGGCTATCAATGAACTGGAGGACCAGGTTCGGGATTATGTTGACGGCAATGAATATCAGACCTGGGTTTACGACCAGCGGATTTTCGGGAATGTAATCCCGAAGATAGGAGAGTTCACTGAGACCGGCTCATCACAGGAAGAAGATAAAATGCTGAATGAAATGCGGAAGCTTCTGCACCGCCCTGACCTGAAGTTGTATGCTACTACAGCGCGAGTTCCTGTTTTTCGCGGACATTCAGAAGCTGTAACTGTCCGTCTGAAAAAAGATTTTTCAATTAATAAAATAAAGAAAGTACTATCGTCATCAAAAGCAATCAGGCTTCTTACGGATGAGAATTACCCCACACCGATTAACTGTGAGAATAAGGAAGAGATAATGATCGGCAGAATCCGCAAAGAGAAGGCTGATGAACATGTATTGAGTTTTTGGGTTGTTGCTGATAATTTATGGAAGGGTGCAGCATTGAATGCAGTTCAGATTTTGCAGGCCCTGCTGAAAAGGAAGGTTAAATGAAACCAACGCCTGTATCCGGAATGATTGTTTTATTGATCCAGCTGATCTTTATTTCAATAACGGATATTACTGTATTTCCATTCTTCCTTTTTATTCTGGTTCTCCTGTTGATTTTATCTGATCAAAGATTAAAAAATCTTAAACGGCTTGTTCTATCTGAGATTAGAATTATCCCGTTGATTTTATTCATTGGAATCTCATATTCATTTTTGAATGATCTGCCCAGGTTAGATTTTTCATATATCGGTTTTTTAAGTTTCTTAAAAATAGCATTTCGACTGGTTTTAATGGTCGGTTTCATAACAGAATATTTCTTTTTCTATTCTGAGGGTGAGATTATATCCGAACTGAATTATTTTTCTCAAAATATTAAGAGTTCCGGGGTTCGAGAGATTCTGCAAGTATTTATTCTTACAATATTTCTATTCAAACCTGTCTTAGAGAATGAGAGGAAGAGCCGGAAGTTTGAGAATAAATTTCGATTCAGTTTTCGAAAGACAGGTGATTATTTATTTCAGAAGTTTATCGAAATCCTTCAATTCTGCAATGAAAAATCGAAATGTTTAGAAGAGTCGCTTAACTCGGTATTTCCTGAAAGAAGGAGTTTGGAACATACCGTAGTCAGTGTTTTAATTGTTTCGACAATAAATATTCTATTTATTTTCGGGTCTGATTATTTTCATAACTTGAAAGGGATATTTTAATGAGCTTCACAAGATTTATTGCCTTACGTTATTTTGTATCAAAGAAACGTCACCGTTTCATCTCATTGCTTTCCTTTATCTCTGTATTTGCAGTTGCGGTTGGAGTCTTTGCATTGATAGTTGTTATTTCGGTAATGAACGGGTTCCAGTTTGATCTTCGAGATAAGATCTTAGGTTCAAAAGGACATATCCAGGTTCAGAGCCTATTCAATGATGGTATAACAGACTATGAGAATTTAATCAAAGAGATAGAGAAGGATCCTGATGTTATTGGCGCATCCCCTTTTTTCACCGGCCAGGTCATGCTAAAAACCGGGTCTGATATAAA
>JAQVHJ010000441.1 GCA_028696285.1 bacterium | reverse complement strand
GGATTATCTAAAGTTATGAACAGGTTAAACAGATATCTTGAGTATCTGGATAAGATTTTTCTGATTTCTTTCGGGGGTGCAGATGAGTATAACTTCTTAAAAATAATAAAATACAAATATTTGATAATAAGGCAGGTATAAATAAATATATCTATTTCCTGATATTCCCATTTATCCACAGGAATGCAATCTTGTCAGCATCCTTTCTCGAATGCCGTCAGGTATCTTCGGGGATTATAGGTTTGTACCTGAAATTATTATACAGGAAGAAGGTCATCGTCAGGTGCGGGTATGATTGGGTTGAATTTGCTGATAGGGAAGGAAGGACATTTGAGAAAATTCTTTCAAGGCTTATTTCATATCCGGTATATAAATTTGCCGATGGATTATATGTAACATCTGAACGGCATTATGAAAGGATTCTTCAAATTAGAAAGTCAAGGAATAATCTTGTGTTAGTCCCCAATGCTGTTGATATAAATGAATTTTCGCCCAGAGAAAATGAAGATGAAGGACTGATAGTTTCTGTGGGCCGTTTGGAAAAACAGAAAAATTTCATGAATTTAATTATAGCATTGAAGAATTTTCCCTTTAAATATCAGTTATTGATTTTCGGGCAGGGAAAATTAAAAGAATCATTATTAAAATCAGCGGAAGAGAATAATGTTAATTTAAAATTAATGGGAAATGTTTCTTCAAGAGAATTGATAAAATATTTAAATAAATCAATGGTATTTATTCTTCCTTCAAATTGGGAGGGGAATTCCAATGCCTTGATTGAAGCGGTATCCTGCGGTTGTGCTGTTATTGCTTCAGATATTGAAGCAAATCGAGAAATAATAAAAGACAATCAGAACGGACTGCTATGTTCTGTAACTGCATCAGGGATACGTGAGAGATTATTACAATTATTTGAACAGAAAGATTTGAGAGAACGCATAAGAACGAATGCAAGAAAAAGTGCTGAAGGTCGATTCAATCTTGAAAATCAAACAAGGAATATTTTAAATTTATATAGAAAGGTTCTGGATAGAAAATGAACAGGGTTTTTTTCATTGGAATAGATGCGGGAGATTTAAAGTATATTGAGCCATTAATAAAAAGAAACAAGCTGCCAAATTTTAGAAAGATAATCTTTGAAGGAGCTTATGCCGAATTGATTTCAACGGTTCCGCCATTAACGCCGGTAGCATGGACTTCAATGCTTTCAGGCCTTGATAAGAACGAACATCAGATTTATTCATGGACAAAATTCTCAGATAATCTTCGCGAAATAATCCCCATTAACAGTAATGACATTAAGGTACCAAGAATATGGGATATTTTAAATAGATTTGGAAAGAAAACAGTTGTAGTAAATGTTCCTCTTACTTATCCTGCATATGAGATTGACGGAGTAATGATATCGGGATTTGATGCAAATTCAAATGATGATAATGCTATCTCAATGCCGGAACATGTAAATAAAATATTTAAGGAGAAGTTTCCGGATTATAATATAGTTGTTGAGTATAAAAATATTTATAAGGGGATTGAAAAATTCAAAGCGTTGTGGGAGGAAGACTGCAGGAAGAAAACGGAAGTATTTTTAGAGCTTATGACGGAGACAAGGGCGGAATTCGGTATTTTAGTTTACATGATAATTGATCATTTAAACCATTATATTCCATACGGATTAAAAAAGCACAGGGGTATTCTTGAATGGGCATATAGTGTTTTGGATGATGAACTGGGGAAGGTCATGAGTAAAATGGATCCGGATGATTCAATAGTTATCTGTTCTGACCACGGTTCGATATTTATTAAACAGAATTTTTATATCAATAAGTGGTTCGAAGATAACGGGTATCTGAAATTTTTTAATGATAAATTACCTCAAAAAATATTCAGGAATGCATATATTAAACTATCAACGAAGCTTCCCATTTTTAAAATATTCGGCGAAAATTTCGGAGAGAAGTTATTCCGGTTTTCTTTTGCAATTCTTCCAAGATTATTTAAAGAGAAGGTGGTTAATAAGATAAGAAATAAGACAGTTCTTGGTTATTCATTTGATTGTATTGACATGGAAAATTCAGAAGTATTCTGTAAAGAGGCGTATGGTCAGATTTTTATCAATGAAAGACGTTTGAAATATGAAGGTGAAAGGTATGAAAAAATAGAAGAGGTTTTGATAAAGTTAAAGAAGGATGCATCTGCAGGCAGAATACCCGAATTCCATGTTCTGGAAAAGAAAGCTACAAGGGATAGTATAAATGAACCGCATATCGAGATTCAATTGGAGTTTGAGGATATTTATTTTAATGTATTTAACTTTTCAAATAATTCACCGTATTTTGAAGTAAACAAACAGTCATACCGCGGAGATCATCGGAAGAAGGGGATATTCCTCGCTTTAGGGAAGGATATAAAACCGTTTAAAAAAGCAAGGAAATTGAAGATGAAAGAGGTCGTTCCATTTATCTTAGCGTTAATATCAAGGAGAGTTCCGGGGTATTTATCAGACAGAGTTCCGAAAGATTTATTTAACCAATCATTTGATATTGAAATTGATAAGAGAGAGATGTCGGATTTCATTTTAAAAACAAGATCTTCATCTGAAGAAGAAAATACAAAAAGAAAACTTGAAAACCTGGGT
>JAQVHJ010000440.1 GCA_028696285.1 bacterium | reverse complement strand
AAAGGATCTTGCCTATTGATATGACACTTTCTAATTCTCCCAAACTCACTTTTACTTGGAGCAACTCCTCAAAAATTTTTCTTGCATCATCAATCCTTTCTTCTTTGAACGCAATCTTTCCTTCTATTTCTTTTATACCCTGAATAAAATAAACATCCTTTTCTTCTATCTCCTTCTTTACTTCACTGATCAGGGTTAATGTCTCCTCTGTTCGGGTATTTTCGAGGTAACACTCAGCTAATTCAAGTTTGGTTGAAAGCTCGAGATTCTTACTTCCAAGCTCGTGGAAAATCCGGATTGAATTTAAGAAATATTCTTCACTGAGTTTATAATTTTTCCTTCTCAACTCCACTCTTCCAAGGCCGGCATTTCCATAACCGTTTCCAAGTTTATTTTCAATCTCTTCATTTATTTTCAGGTATTTCTTATAGGTCTCTTCTGCTTTTTCAAAATCATCGCTAATCAAATAGATATCACCTATATTATTTAAAGTAATTGCTTCTCCTAATCTGTCTCCTGTAAGCCTGGAAATTTCATTCGATTTTAAATAACATTCAGATGCCTTTGAATACTCACCTAAAGAACTGTAAATAGTTCCGAGATTATTATAACATGCATCCAGGAATAAAAATTTATTGTTTCTTAGATATGCCTCTTCAATCATCTTGTAATAATTCAATGCCCTTGTATATTCTCCCACCTCACCATAATAAACACCAAGGAGGTTAAATATCCGGGTTTGAAGGTCCATTCCCTCATCATAATTTAATTTAGTTTTATTTTCTTCGAATACTTCCAAAGCTCTTTCCGCATATTTCCTTAACTTTTCATTCTCTCCTAAAAGATAATATATCCATGCAAATGAATTAAGAAGTTTTATCCTTATGTTAAAGTTATCCCGGTTAATCAGCTTATCTTCCTTTTCAAGATATTCAAGCGATGATCTGTAATCACTTATTCTCTGGAAATTTTCAGAGATACTTTGGTAGATTGCTGCAGTCAAATCATCTCCTGAAGTGATTTTCAGTAGTTCATTCAGTAATTGAATGGCTTTCCGATTCTCTCCCGTAACAGAATAAATAGAAGATATTCCGGTCACTGCATGGAAATATTGTATGAAAGGAATTTCATCCTTCCACTCGGTTACTTTTAAGAAAGATTCTAATGCTTCATTGTTGAGATTCTTGCCCTTCTGCGATTTTGCCAAAGTCAAATAATACTCAGCTGCCTTATTAAATATCCCCGCCTGTTCAAAATGATAGGCAAGTAAGCCGATAAATTGGTCTCCCTTCAATATCTTTTTCTCAAGCTCTTCTGCAATATTTTTATGAACCTGCTTCCGGATCTTCTGTAAAATACTTTTATATGCTATCTCCTGAATTAAAATATGTTTAAAATAATATTCGGTATCTTCAAGAAACTCAGAGTTGTATTTCTTAACAACTAAATCCTTATCTTCCAGGCTCTCAAGTGAGTCATTTACCATAAAATCCGTAATAGACTCAAGAATATTATACCAGAAAATCTTCCCGATAATCGCAGCATTCTGAATGATCTTCTTCTCCTTATCAGGGAGATTATCCAGCCGTGAGCGAATTACTCCTTCAACAGATGAAGGGATATTTAGAGATTCAACAGTCTTTGCTGCTTTCCAGTTCTCTCCCGATCTAATCAGGATACCCTCGTCTATAAATGATTTTATTATTTCTTCCGTGAAGAATGGATTTCCTTCGCTATGCTTAATAATCAACTCTTTAAATTCAATCGGTATTTTCTCAATCTCAAGGATCTTCTCAACAAGAACCATAGATTCCTCTTTCGTTAATTGTTCAATCCGAATTGACCGGAAGAAATCCTCCCGCTCCAAATCTGTTATGAACTCAGAAGTATTAACACTCTCCATTATTTCCGGACGGGCTATGAACAGAAAAAATATCGGTCTATCCATTAAATTCTTTATAAGATACTTGAAAAGGTTTATTGATGAATCATCTATCCAGTGAAAATCTTCAATCACTAAAAGTAAGGTCCTGTTCTGAGAGTATGAGCGAATCAATTTCTCAAAAATAAAGAAGAACATCTGCTTTATTTTACTCTCAGGTATATTCAAGTCTTCACTGATTTCAAGCCAAGAAAATTTAATAATATCCCCTTATAGTCAAGATATGGAAGAGCTAAATCTTTAAAAATCTTTTCAGAAAATGTGGTGATCTTTAATATTATCTCTTCTTTTGTACTCCTCTCTTTAATATCCAAGACCTGTTTTAATATCTCCATTACAGGCCAGTATGAGAATGATTTCCCGTATGGGAGGCACCGCCCCTTTAAAACAGACAGTGTTTTAAACCGTGTAAAACTTTTTTCAAATTCAGTAAACAAACGTGTCTTTCCAATCCCCGCTTCTCCTGTAATGAGGGTAATTAAAAACTTCCCATCATACATTGAATGTGAAAAACATTCTTTAAGCTGATTAAGTTCTTCTTCCCTGCCAATCATTGGTTGCTCAATATTTTCAATCCCCCTCACCTTTCCACGCTTCTCCTTGATTTCCGTTACATTGAAAACTAATCCCGAATCTTCAGAAGAAAATTTTACCGGATGAGGTAGTGGAATAAATTCAAAGAGTGATTTAACTGATTT
>JAQVHJ010000034.1 GCA_028696285.1 bacterium | reverse complement strand
ATATTGGTATTTACAGGGTTTTTTGTAAAAAATGAAAGAACCGTCCCTTATTTTTTGAGAGGGGTCCCTGAAACTGACAGTTTTACAATGTTTATTGATAATTTTTACATTTATTTGTTGAGGAAAAAATCTAAAAGGATATCTGAGTAGCCAAACGAAGCGTGATTGGTTGCTTGCAACCCGAAGCAATCTCACCGTTGACAGTTGACCGTTCACCGTTTACCGCGAAGAGTTGTTTTTTGTGTCGGGTACTGAGTTACGCTTCAATGTAATTTTCACGATTTCAGACCTGCTGCATAGTCTCATGGGGGGACCCCAGGTTCCTGTTCCGGATGTTGTGTAAATATATGAATTATTTTCAGAATATAGACCGTAAGGATACTTATATAACAATCTCACTAAAAAATAGATGGGGATTAACTGACCTGAATGTGTATGCCCTGAAAGCTGGAGATTTACTCCATTCTTTACCGCTTCATTAAATAATGTCGGCTGGTGATTCATTAATATTTTAAATTCAGTATTTTCGTCAAGCCCTTCAAATGCATTGTCTATTTTGGGTCCAATGCCTTCCATTCGCTTTGAAGATGATTCATCCAAGCCGATGATTGAAAGAGAAGCATTAATTTTTTTATTAGAATTTATCAGGACAGAAATCCCCGCTTCGTCTGCAAGATTCCTGAACTTATTTATTCCTGCATAATATTCATGGTTCCCGGGAACAGCAAATATACCGAATGTTGATTTTAATCTTTTTAATTCACTGCAATATTCTTCAGAATCTGAAATGTCTTCATCTATTAAATCACCGGTAATAACAATAAGATCCGGATTTAAATTATTTACTTCGTCTACAATTTTTTGAAACCATTTGTGCGTGGATAATTTCCCTAAATGTATATCAGACAGGTGAACAATTGAAAAATTCTCTAAATCTTTCGGAAGATCAGAATAATTCAATGTAATCTCTTTTATCTTTCTGTTATAAGCAGAGTTTAACACACTTATGACAGTTAAAATAAAGATTAAAACCAGCGCTGTTTGAGTAAAGATCTTCTGATAACCGGAAAATAGGGCAGATAAAATAATTTCAAGAATAAAAACAGAAACTGCAATTGAAATTATTCCCATCCAAACCGAACCGATATATAATAAAGGAGATAATTTAAAAAACCTCCCCAAAACCTCCCCAATGAAAAATGATACGCCACCTATTAAAAATATTAAAAGGATAATTTTATATAAGTATAAGCTTGGGTTCAACCCGTTGATTATTCTTGAAAACACGAAGTAATGCAGTAAAAAATATATTGAGCTGAAAATAATGATAAAGAAAATAAAAAGAATCTTTTTCATTAATTATTTAAAGGCGAATGTTTCATCCCGGAAGATTTCCAAACAGGCATCGACAACAGTGGGATCATATAATTTTCCCCGGTTCTTTTTTATTTCATCGAGCGCTTTTGTGATTCCAAGGGCTTTTCTATAGGGGCGGTGGAAGGTCATCGCTTCAACGACATCGGCGACTGCAAGGATCTTTGCTTCCAGCATTATATCGGTGCCTTTTAATGAATCGGGGTACCCGCTCCCGTCTATTCTTTCGTGGTGCTGTAAAACAATTTTCGCAACTTCCCATGGAAAATCAATCGTTTTTAAAATATCATAACTGACAGAAGGATGCGCTTTTATTATATTATACTCAATCTCCGTAAGGAAGCTTGGCTTACTTAATATTTCCGCGGGGACATAAATCTTTCCTATATCATGTATTATTGCAGCCATGTTAAGCCCTTGAATCTGTTCTTCCGTCAAACCCATCTTCTTTGCTATCTCCACCGCAAGCTGGGCTACCCGCTTCTGATGCCCTGCAGTATAAAGATCCCTGGTTTCAACGGTAAGAGACATTGCATCTATTACCTGGTAAGACAGGGTTTTTAACTGTGACAAGCTTTTATTTAATGTCTCTTCGGTGTTTTTTAGCTTGGTAATATTATTAGAAACACTGATAATCCCTTCCGGAATCTTGTATATCCATATCTGCCATATGTTTCCCCGGAATTCCCCCATAATCTCCTCCGGCTCACCGGTCTCCATTACCTTCGTGTAGGCTTCATATGTTTTTGAAAATTTAAATTTAGGGTTCAGGTCATTTACGTTTGATCCATTTAATTCATTAAATGACATCCCCGTAAATTCTTCATATGCCTTATTAAAATATAATAATTTCATGTTTTGGTCCAGGGCAATTACAGGGAATTTAATTGAATTGAGAAGGTAACGATGTTTTATTTCGCTCTCACGCAGGGCATCGTCTGTCTTCTTCCTTTCTATTGCCTGGGCAATATGGCCGGAAACAAAAGATAACAGGTCGAGATGATCCTCGTCATATGCTTTTTCTGAAATATAGCTTTGAACAACTATTACCCCAATAATCCCCTTCGAAGTCCTAAGTGGAACTCCCAACCAGCACTTAGCTTGAGACCCGACAATCTTTGTATCAGTGAAATCCGGAAGAACAACACCCTTCTTCCATAATACCGGTATTCCTTTACGCCGAACATAATCTGTCAAGCTGAATTTCATCTCATCTTTCGAAAATTCCGGACTTTTATGCTTTTTATCTATGAAAATAGGAAATGAATATGTTTCAGAGCTTTCGTCATACAATCCCACAAAGAAATTTGTCGTATCAATAATTGCGCTCAACTGAATCTGGGTAAAATGGAGAAGCTCTTCAAGGTTATCCGTTAAATTGGCTGATTGCGCAATCTGATAAAGAACCGATTTAATCTCTTCCGCTTTATATCTTTCCGTATCATCACGTATGATTGCAAGGTCTGCAGTCTTTCCGTGATATTCAATTATTGAGGCATTAACTTCCGTGGGAATCGTCACACCTGATTTCGACATTAGTTTTAAGGAGTATCGCCCGGAAACACTCTCGCCTTTTAAACGGGCTTTATAAAATGCGGTTATATACTCCTTCGATTCAGATGAAACAAAATTTAAAAAATTCATGTTAAGGAGTTCTTCTTTAGTATAACCCGTGATCTCACATAACCGTTTATTTACAAAAACAAGACGGTAATCCTGAATTATTACTATTCCATCACTGCCCTTTTCTACTATGTTAAAATAGATCTGTTCGTTCTCCCTGTAAGTCTTCTCGATCTTGAGCCTTGAAGAAATATTGCGGCTTATCCAGTAATATAAACCATTCTTTTCAAAATTCCGTGATGGCAATACCCGCACTTCCGTTTTTAACCCGGGTGTTGAATCTCCGGAAAATTCAAGTGCCCCGGTAAACTTCCCCTTCTTTAACACTATCGAAAACAATAAATTGAGATCGGTCTCTTTGTCATCATGAAATATTTTAAATAACTCTGTAATGACCTTCCCTTTAAAAGAATTCGGGGACATCTCAAACATTTTAATACTGCCGTCATTAATATCTACAATTTTTCCGGTATTATCTGTAATTATTATCGAATTGAAAATGTTATTGAATAGAATGTCGTAATTTTCGGAATTTGATTCTTTCTTCAAATTCACAACAGACCCCTTGTTAAATTACTATTATACAACATTTATAATGTATTTGTCAATAAAAAAGATTTATCGTTTTGTAATCCGTACCCCTTAATTAAGTCCTCGTAGACATTATATACTCATCATTCTTTTTTACTTTCTGATAAAATGCAGGATAATTTAAACAGAAAAAACAGGTTAGTGTTCACTAACCCCCGTTTCTTTAAACACCCAATATTCCGTCAACTACCTTATTTTTTTAAGATGAAGGGACGGTTCTTTCATTTTTATCATAGTGGAGAGTGGAAGGTGGAGTGTGGAGAGTGATGATGGAAAATGTGAATTGAAAGAAAAATATTTTTTAACCGCAGAGGACGCAGAGAATTTATTTTACCGCGGAATCGCAGAAGGATGAAAATTTACTTAGTTGATTTTAAGATGATAACAATATAATGAACCAGAGAGCGAAGGATACTTAGACAGCAGGAGAATGTGATATTTCACCGCAGAGGTTTTAATTCGCACTGTGAGCATATAGTTTAACAGCGAGCAGTCCCGATGAAGGTTCCACGAAATCGGGAGAGGACGCAGAGGACGCAGAGAATTTATTTAACCGCGGAATCACAGAAGGATGAAAATTTACTTAGTTGATTTTAAATTAAAGCAATATACTGAACCAAAGAGAGATTGGTACTTAGACAGCAGGAGAATGTGATTTTTCACCGCAGAGAACGCTGAGGACGCAGAGAATTTATTTAACCGCGGAAGCGCAGAAGGATGAAAATTTACTTAGTTGATTTTAAGATTAAAACGATATAAGGAACCAAGGAGCAGGAGATGCTTAGCAAACAAAGGAATGTGATATTTCACCGCAGAGGTTTTAATTCGCACTGTGAGCATATAGTTTAACAGCGAGCAGTCCCGATGAAGGTTCCACGAAATCGGGAGAGGACGCAGAGGACGCAGAGAATTTATTTTACCGCGGAATCGCAGAAGGATGAAAATTTACTTAGTTGATTTTAAGATGATAACAATATAATGAACCAGAAAGCGAAGGATACTTAGACAGCAGGAGAATGTGATATTTCACAGCAGAGGACGCTGAGGACGCAGAGAAGATTTATTAACCGCGGAATCACTGAAGGATGAAAATTTACTTAGTTGATTTTAAGGTGATAATGATATAATAAACCAACACGCTTCGCATTGAAAATATAAGATTTAACAATTGATGATGCACCCATGCACAACAAGTATGCATTGCAACGCACGTATGATACACCACGTTGGGTGTATCACTTTGGGGTGCACCATTTCGAAATTACAATTGCTGCGAGCTTGAAATTTGTATTTCTCATATTCATTCAACCTTCCACATTCCACCCTCCACCTACCACTAACATAGTAGTCCCGATAAAGATACAACTGCAATCGGGAGAGGACGCAGAGGACGCAGAGAATTTATTTTACCGCGGAATCGCAGAAGGATAAAAATTTACTTAGTTGATTTTAAGATGATAACAATATAATGAACCAGAGAGCGAAGGATACTTAGACAGCAGGAGAATGTGATATTTCACCGCAGAGGTTTTAATTCGCTCTGCGAGCATGTGATTAAATCGCGAGCAGTCCCGATGAAGGTTCCACGGAATCGGGGAAGAACATGAAGGGTTTTGTATTTAAACAATAAAGTTACATAGAACCAAAGAGCGAGTGATACTTAGAGAGCGATTGAATGTGATTTTTCACCACGGAGAACACGGAGGTCACGGAAAAAATATATAAGATTGGAAATTGGGAATATAGCATTGTAAATTTTGGTGCGGATATTTAGAGCGATTGATACTTGAACGGGATTTGAATATGACTTTAACCGCAGAGGGCGCAGAGAATATTAAACATTTAAAAAGAATCATTTATAATTCTGATGAATTTGAAATAAAATACTTTATATTGACCTTAAAAATAAATCCCGTCCCTAAATGTCATGCATTTTTTGAATAAGTGCAATGCTGTATGGAAATAATTCTGCGTTGAAAACACCATGTTTTACGGCAGGGTCATTATTCATTATCTTTTCTGCTGCTTTTTCATTTGCAGCGAAAAATATTACAATACCAAAAGATGATTTATCCTGATTTAATGTCCTTCCTGCAAGAAAAACGACTTTTTTCTCTGTTAGTTTTTTCAGGTAATCAAAATGCTTTCCTATCAGCTTCTGTTCTTCAGGAGTTCCCCCGTCTTTAAGTAATTTTACTCGTTTTGGCTGGATTCGATAAAGGAATGTTTTCAATTCTTTCTCTTTCATTGTTTTGACCAAATCCTCGTATTCAAGTTAAGTTCTTCAACAACGCTTACAGCTTCAATTAAATCTTCATAATATTCCCTGATTACGTTGAAATCTAAAAGAGTTTTAAATAATCTCGGCTCAAACATATTTTTATTATTGCTTATTGCCACAAAAACATGGTTGCTGATAAAAGAGAGTCTGATATCTTTTCTTGTTTTTTTCTTAAACTCTACTATTCTCCGCATTAAACTTGTGGACAAGATATACCTTGCTTCGATCTGATCGGTTCCATAGACAACGAAGAGTCTTTCAAACTCCGGATCTTCCAACTTAATCAACTGGTCCCTGGTAAAGTTCCATGATTGAAGGATGTTCCCAAGCCATCCGCCGAACATTTTCTGCGCAGTATCCGGGAGAACAATAGTCTGTCCTGAAAAATTCTTATTAAAATCTGCGACAAAAAATATTCCTCTAAAAATCGTGTGGTACTGAGTGTGCGTATGTCCCTTGCTGTCGGTATGCTGTGTTTTATATTCTGTATGAAGTTCAGAAAACATTATTCTTGTCTTTTCGATAAATCCGTAGACAAGGTCATCCCCATTATACCGGTCAACGCCGTGCTGGAATAACTTGCTTGCATAATATGTATCGCTCCCAATACAGGATGCAGGATTATATTCAAGATTCTCATCGATAAACTTGATAACACGGAAAATTACCTTTGTTTTAAATTGCGACACATAACTCTTTGTGAATTTCTGGTACAGGACGATCCAACCGATAATTGCGGGAATTACAAGGATCAAAACGAAAAAATAAATCACAAAGAAAAGAATAAGGCAGAAGAACATTACAATTCCGCCAACAATATTCAGAATGAGAACCTTGTTTGCGATATTCTTCCTCTCGTTTTCCATCACCCGGAGATCCGGAAGAAGCGTAGTATTGTAATATGCCCACAAATCATTGATAGTTTTCATTGATTGTGATTACTATTGGTTAAATAAGTTCTTTACGTTTACATTCTTCCTTTCTTCTTCTGATATCTCAAAGAGTGTTCTCTTCTGAAGCTTCATCATTGAAGCCATCATGTTGCTCGGGAACATCTCGATTGCATTGTTCAAATCAGTTACTGCAGCATTGTATGCCCTTCTTGCCGCAGAAATTTGTTCCTCGACCTCATTTAATGCTGCCTGAAGCTGAAGGAAATTGGTATTTGCCTTTAAGTCAGGATAATTTTCCACAGCGACCATGATTCCGCCAAGTGTTTTGGTCAGTTTTGTTTCAAGCTCAATCCTCTGGTCCGGGGTTAAGTTTCCACTCATTGCTTTTGCACGCATCTCTGTAATCTGCGTAAGTGTTCCTTGCTCATGCTTCATGTACTGCTGAACAGATGCAACAAGATTTGGTATGAGATCATACCTTTTCTTTAAAAGAGTGTCAATGCTTGCAAATGCATTGTTAACTTCATTCTTCTTTCTGATAAGGGAATTATACATTACAAGGCCTATGATAAAAATTACAAATACAATTACAACCAGACATAGCGCTATCCCCAAAATTGCTCCCATTTTTCTTTTCTCCTTTTTTTTATTTTATCATTACATGAAAATTTCTTGTCCGGGGCCCGTCAAACTCACAGAAATAAATACCCTGCCAGGTCCCGAAGACAGGGCTTCCATCTGCAATAAGTATTTGAACTGTACTCCCAATTAATGAAGATTTAATATGAGCAGCAGAATTCCCTTCACTGTGATGATATCCGTCCTGGAATGGAATAACTTTATTCAATTCCTTAACAATATCATGCACGACATCCGGATCCGCATTCTCATTTATTGTAACCGCAGCTGTAGTATGCGGAACATATACTACGCAGAGACCTTCCTTAATCTTTGACTTAGAAATAACGGACCGGACTTGTGATGTAATATCAACCATTTCTGTATTTGAAGTGGTTCTAATAGAAAACTTCTCCAGCATTAATCGCTCCTTATATTAAAATTCATAGTTAAATATATTGTTTTTCCTTTTTCAAAACTATCTTCCTTTGCTTGAGAATAAGTATAACAAATAATTTATTATAAGTCAACACAAATAAAGGTGCGGCTCTTTACTTTTTACTTTTCCAAGGCATTACATTTAAATTTATAAATACGCATTATTTCTATGAACTTAGCAATTAGTATGTTGACTTTAATTGAATAAGACTAATGTAAATTAATAATCTCCCGGGGCCGAGCCGTGAAGCGGGGTTAGATGGAAAACATCAGTGACCGCGTCTATATTCACAGGTCCCTGAATAAAAGGCTCTGAGTCCTTTTTCTTCCCTTTATATTTAACATCTGAATTTAATTTCACAGTATCTATCATCAGGATTACCCTGTCATTATGTTCCGAAAATTTCTTTTTTGCAACAGCTAAAACGGTATCCGGTAAGGAACATTTTATCCCCTTATCCTTCTTTGCTTCCTCGGGGTAGAACTCTCCTTTCTCCTTGGCTTTCTCCCACTCATCCACCTTACAGATATGACAGATAATGCTCAATTGACATCTCCGATTTTATCTCTTTTAATTTCTGAAATAATCTGTAAATTCATTCTCATTAAATATTCTTGTTTTATCTTTCATCTTTTGACTGCAACTCCTTATAAAAAATTATAACATAGTTCAATCAAAATTTCAAGTTGAATTACGGTTTTATAAAAAAGCATAAACCCATTGCGACAAGCGCACCACTTACCGGCGTTGAAACCCAGCCTATTACGATATTAAAGATAGTTTTCATATTAATTACCTGCATCCCCTTAACCAAGCCCACCCCAGCAACCGCACCGACAATTGCCTGTGAAGTAGATACCGGCACTCCTATTTGTGTAAAGATATAGACTGTAATTGCTTGGCCCAATACTGCGATAAAAGCTGTTAAAGGACCAAGTGTCGTAATATTCTTCCCAACTGTGAGCATTACATTCTTACTGTATGTTAAAACGCCAAGAGCAATGCTTAATCCACCGATCAATGTGCCCCAGAATGGATTTATCATATCAGCCCCGACAAAAACACCCGTTACGTTTGCAACATTATTCGCTCCCAAAGAATATGCTCCCAGACACCCTGAGATAACAACACCGATCTTAACAAAAGTATGAATCTTTCTTTCACCGTATTTGAACTTTGAAAGAATAAAATCAATAATTTTATACAGAAGAAAACTGATGATTGCAGCCCCAAGAGGGGTCGTAACCCAGCAAATAAATATTTTTGTCAATTTCCCGAAATCCACATCCTGTCTGTAATAAATGCTTATCCCAAGGATTGCTCCGACGATTGCCTGTGATGTGGAGATGGGCAGTTTCAGAACTGTCATTATAAAAACAGTAAGTCCTGCTGCAAACGATGCTATAAATGCGGTATTTAATGTAAGGGTAGAGTTTAATTTCCCGATTGTATCAAATGTCTTTTCCCCCTCCATCAGCGCTCCAACAATCACAAATACTGCAGTAAGAATTATTGCATTCCTGTATTTAATTAAGTTGCTTGCAACGCCTGTTCCGAAAACATTCGATGCATCGTTCGCCCCAAGACCCCAACCGAGGAAGATTCCGGAAAGAAGTTGCCAAAATTTTAAAATAAATGCTATCATTAATTCAGGCTATCCTTATAGATTTCTTGTCATTCTTATAACGTCAATTTTATCTGAACTATCTTCAATTAAATCAGAAATATCCGCAAGAAAAGTAATGAAATCTCTTATTAAAATTTTCTCCGCAAGCTGCAGGTTCTTACTGTCAAACAATTGTTTTTGAAGCTGCCATTCAAGTTTGTCGATCTTACCTTCTTCCCGCTCTATCTTAAGGGATATCTCAACTACCTTTGACATATCTTCCATCAGTTTATGATAGGCTTCGACTAAAAAGGAATACGCCTTAAGAGTGTGATCAAAAATTTCAAGTAATCCGTTAAACATCTCTTCTGGAAAGATCGGCCTATACAAGACCAGGTAATCGCATAGACTTTCGCATTTATCCAAGATACTGTCTGCCCGCTCAAGAAAATTAATTATATCTCCTCGGAATAATGGGAGAAATGCCCCTTCGCAAAGTAACTGTTCAATCTCTCGGCGTTTATCATCTGCTTTGGATTCTATGCGGTGGACAGAATAAGATAAATCGACATATTCATCATTGCGCTCAAGATAACTTTGAAGAGTTTCTGATGTCTTGACCACACAATCCCTTCCCAGATCAAGAAACTCATCAATTTTATCATAGACTTTATCTTCCTTTGAAGATTTTTTAAATATCATTTTTTTCTCCTTTGTTATTTAAGAAAAAATTTCCTGACCCTTATCAATTCTGCAGTGCTCCAAGCCTGGGCGAAACAGCCCTTGGGTTTATTTGGAAACTCTGCATCGAATATCTCTGAGACAGAACCCATACACCCGTCATAAATTTGTGAAGAGAATGTATTTATTTATTTCTACAAAATTCTTTAACAAATTCATTCTCTTCATTAAATCTCAGCATGGCCGTAATATATGGCCCTATTAACCAGCCCCAAGCCGTACCCTGGTGATATGCAGAATCACGCATATATCTATCTCCTTCATAGTATCCGATATAATCCGGATGATCTGCAGGTAATGTTCGAAGACCGAAAGGAGTCAGCAACCGATCCGTAACAATCTCCAGCATTCGGCGATGTTTCCCCGCATCAAGAATCGGGAAAGGAAGCGCCGAGGCTATTACAGAATTAGGACGAAGCGAAATGTCTCTTTCTCCGTCAAGGGTAATCACATCTGCAAGATAACCCAAATCATCCAGCCAAAATTTATCATTAATAGAATTTAAAATCTTTTTACCATATTCATTTAATCTTTCAATTAATTTCGTATCCTCTGTAAGTTCAGACAGAATCTTAACCGCATTATACCACAATCCCTGAATCTCAATCGGTTTCCCGGAACGAGGTGTAAATACCTTATCCTCAAACTTCGCGTCCATCCAGGTCAATTGCATGCCTTCTTCTCCGGACTTAATAAGAAAGTCTTCCTTGTCACATTCAATCCCATAGATTGTTCCGTTCCAGTAATTTTTAAATATCTCCTGAAGCGTAGGAAGAAATTCCTTCCTGACAACCTTGCGATCTCCCGTTTTGTGAAGATACTCCCAAACCGCTACAAAGAACCAGAGTGAAGCGTCAACCGTATTGTAAACAGGTTCAGAAGAATGGTTAAAGAAGTTTGGAATTAAACCCTTCTTTAAATATTTCGTGAAGATAATTAATATTTCAAGTGCAATATCCTCGTGATTTGTTTCAAGTAATAGACCGGGAATTGAAATCTTCGTATCGCGCCCCCAGTCTTCAAACCAGGGATATCCGGCAATAATGGTCTTTGAGAATTTTCCGTGACGGTCCTTTTTTAAACTTATAAAGTTTGAAGCATCTCCCACAAGAATTATATCCGTTTCTTCTACA
>JAQVHJ010000439.1 GCA_028696285.1 bacterium | reverse complement strand
AGAATATCCATATGTGATTTACGGTATTCAGTTATATTCCCGACATCCTTCCAGTACCCGTCCGCAATATAACCGTAAATGGGGATATTATTCTTCATTAAAGTCGGGAAGAGATTCTTACTGAAATCAAATTCTTGCTTTTCAGGAATATGCTTCATTATCTCAGGTTCTATTATATAAATTCCTGTATTTATTGTGTCTGAAAACACCTCACCCCAGCTGGGTTTTTCAAGGAATTTTGTGATCCTGCTCTTTTGATCTGTTATTACAACACCATATTCAAGCGGGTTCTTGACACGCGTTAAAACAATCGTAATTAAAGATTTCTTATCTTTATGGAACTTGACCGCCTTTGTTAAATTGAAATCAGTTATGACATCACCGGATATAACCAGGAACGGTGAATCCCCTATCAGTGATTCTGTATTCTTAACACTCCCCGCTGTTCCGAAATCCTCCTGGGCATTCTGGTATTTCATCTTTATTCCGAAATCTTTCCCATCCTTGAAATAATCCGTAATCTGTTCAGGCTGAAAATACAGTATACTTATGACATCCTTGAAATTATGCTTCTTCAAAAGCTGGACAATATGCTGCATGATCGGCCTGTTTGCAACAGGAACCATGGGCTTGGGAATGTTACATGTCAATGGTCGAAGTCGAGTCCCGAAACCACCGGCCATTATAACTGCTTTCATTTAAATTCTCCTTATTTAGCGATATATCATTTTAATAATTATAACATATTTTATAAACATTATCAAGAATGTTCATTTATTCTTCTTCTTTCCTATCCTTGATTTGCCTGGCTTCCCTGAACCGGGAGGGTTCGGGTTTTTACCTTGCCCTGAACCTGATGGGGGGAAAACCTGAAAATCAGGATGAATCTTATTAAATTGATCTGCATCACTCTTTGGCTTCTCTTCTAAGTGCTCTATTTTAAATTGAACCTTGAACAGGAAATATGTTACATCCGACTCAATCGCTGCTATCATCTCCTCAAATAATTCAAAGCTTTCCTTCTTATATTCAATTAACGGATTCTGCTGAGCATACGCTCGGTAACCGATTATATCAGATAAATGATCCATTGAATATAAATGATCCTTCCAATGCCGATCTATAGCATCAAGAACTATCCTCTTCTGGAACTCCTCAAACAACTCGGATCCAAGTGTCTTTTTCCGAAGTTCATAATTTTCATTACAAATATCCATCAACTTATCTTTAACCGCTTTCACGGTAAGGCTATCGTCCCGCTCCCAATCTTCAATGGGCAGCTTCTGAAGAAAAATATCCTCAAACCACACATTCAATGTTTTTAAATCCCACTCATACCTGTTTACATTCTCCGGGCAGAACTCGTCTATCTTCGTTTCAAATGTATGTTCTATCATCTCCTTTACAAGTTCCGAAACATTTTTCAGTTCAAGAACATCCCTCCGCTGCTTATAAATAATCTGCCTCTGCTTATTATTAACATCATCATATTCAAGAAGATGCTTCCTTCTTTCAAAGTTATACTCCTCAACACGGCGCTGAGCTTTTTCTATCTGCTTCGTTAACTGGACATTTTCTATGCGTTCCCCTTCCTGAACACCGATAAAGTCCAAGATCTTTTTCATTCTGTCAGAACCAAAAAGCCGCATCAGGTCATCTTCAAGGGAAACAAAAAATCTGGAAGAACCCGGGTCTCCCTGGCGCCCGGAACGTCCGCGTAGCTGATTATCTATTCTTCTCGATTCATGCCGTTCCGAACCGATGATATGCAATCCGCATTGAACTGCAACAAGACACTCTTCCTTCTTCTCGTGATAACATTGTGAACACTTTTTATCAGGACAATATGCGCAGCATTTAATTTTTCCATCAGACCCTCTCGGGCATTTAACAGTTCCTTCCCCCAGTTTAATATCTGTTCCACGGCCTGCCATGTTAGTTGCAATTGTAACTGCATTCTTCTGGCCGGCACGCGCAATTATCTCTGCTTCCTTTTCGTGATACTTGGCATTGAGAACATTATGCGCAATCCCGATCTTTTCAAGCATCTTACTTATCCGCTCGGATTTCTCAATTGAAACAGTCCCTACTAAAATCGGTTTCCCGATTTTATGCATCTCCCTGATCTCACTTACAATTGCTTCAAACTTCTCACGTTCCGTCTTAAATATAACATCCGGATAGTCAACTCGGATCATCGCTTCATTTGTCGGGATTACCACAACATCCAGCTTATAAATCTTTTCAAATTCAACCGCTTCTGTAAGAGCCGTTCCTGTCATACCTGCAAGTTTATTATACATCCTGAAATAATTCTGAAGAGTAATTGTTGCCAGAGTCTGATTCTCACGCTTTATCTCGACATTCTCCTTCGCTTCCAACGCCTGGTGCAGACCATCGGAATATCTTCTCCCGTCCATGATCCTTCCGGTAAACTCGTCAACAATCAATACCTCTCCGTCCTTAACAATATAATCCCTGTCAAGCCGGAACAGGTGATGCGCGCGTAGAGCTTGATTAATATGATGAACCAGGTTGAAATATTTATTATCATATAGATTAGGAATTCCGAGCCACTGCTCAAACTTCTTTATCCCGTCATCCGTAAGTATGACTGTCTTGCTTTTCTCGTCAACAACAAAATCGCCTGTAGTCTT
>JAQVHJ010000033.1 GCA_028696285.1 bacterium | reverse complement strand
AACAGAAATAAATTTTTCATTTGAACCGAGAGGTGATGTACCCTTCGGTACGAAATCGACCTCGGAAGAATCAGGAAGGAGAACCGGAAGGTCCGCTTCAGGCACAGGAACAATACCGCAGGAATCGCAGTAAATCATGGGGATCGGACAACCCCAATACCGCTGGCGGCTGATGGACCAGTCCCGAAGACGAAAATTACTTTTAAAATCACCTACACCTTTATCCTTACAGTATTCAATTATATCTTTAATGCTTTCGTCCGATTTCTTCCCATCAAATGGCCCCGAATTAGTCATTATCCCGGGGTCAACATAAGCCTCTGTCATTTCTGGTACATTCAGATCCCTGTCAGGTGGTTGAATTACAACCTTCATCGGGATATTGTATTTCTTTGCAAATTCAAAATCCCTCTGGTCATGTGCGGGAACTCCCATTACAATCCCGGTCCCGTAATGTGAGAGAACATAATCCGCTACCCAGAGCTGAACCTTATCCCCGCTCAGCGGGTTAATCGCATCAATCCCCGTATATACCCCGTCCTTCTCTTTTCCAACTGCAACACGCTCAATCTCTGTCCGTAATTTTGCTTTCGTAATATATTCTGTAATCTCATGCTTATATGGACTGTTATTTAAAATCTTCTCTCCTATTAACGGGTTCTCCGGGGCGATTGCCATAAAAGTAATCCCATATAATGTATCGGGTCTTGTAGTGTAAACCGAAACCTGCCCGCCTGTCGTTAATTCAAAATCAATCTGCGCACCTTCAGAAAAACCAAGCCAGTACTTCTGCATAACCTTCACACGGTCAGGCCAGTCTTCCAATGTATCTATGGCATTTAATAAATCTTCTGCATATTCCGTTATCTTAATAAACCACTGTACCAGGTCCTTCTTCGTAATAGCCGTATCACATCGGTAACAGTTCCCGTCCTCAACCTGCTCATTGGCCAACACGGTCTGACATTTCGGACACCAGTTCACATCAGACTTCTTCCGGTATGCTAAACCTTTCTTAAATAACTGAATAAATATCCATTGTGTCCATTTATAATATTCCGGTTCACATGTTATTACGAACCGGTCCCAGTCATAGGATAAACCTAATAATCTGATAGTCTCTTTCGATACATTAATATTTTCAAGTGTCCATTTAGATGGATCTACTCCTCGTTCTATCGCTGCATTCTCTGCAGGAAGGCCAAAAGCATCAAAACCCATCGGATGAAGAACATCAAAACCCTCCATCATCTTGAACCGAGCAATTACATCTCCAATTACATAATTCTTTAAATGACCTATATGAAGATCTCCGGAAGGATAAGGAAACATCTCAAGAACATAATACTTCTTTTTCGGAATATCAGACGCTGTATTCGCATTACTATCCCGCCAGTACTTCCGCCACTTCTTCTCAACATCAATAATAGGATAATTCTCCATATAAACCTCCAAAAACAATATATCTTATTAGTATAACATATTTTTTTTGAAATTTCAATAAAAAATACCCCGGGAGTTTCCCCATTTTTTTTATTAAATTTTTTTTAATTAATCAACAAATGGGATATTGATTTTCAAAAAAATTTTTTTTTAATGAATTTATTCTAAATATGTTGGTAGGCCGTGGTTTTAACCACGGTTTATATAAAGAAAATATACCGGGAATTTATTCCTGATATGGATTCCATACTCCGATTAATCGGACTAAAACAAGGGCTAAAGCCCATATGATTTGTTTCCGGCAACACCCAGGTTAAAACCTGGGCCTACATACATAAGAACAATAAATTGTTTTATTATTTATAACACACACGTGGATTGCCGCGTCTCTTCGCTTCGCGCCAATTCTAACAATGACATTACCTGGGCACTGCAATGCACCCTACGTGGTGCTATTGCCTACATACATAAAAACAATAAATTGCTTTTTATATTACAAATGGCATCGAATTGAATAATTTCATCCGTGAATTTATTTAAAAGGTTTTAAAGTTTACCCATTTTTTGAAATCAGCACAATTCCACTTGGTAAAAATAATAATTACCCTATAATACAGTATTTATTGAATTCAAAGATAAATTTTTGGGGAAACTCCTGAAAATACCCGGGACGGTCCTTTCTTTTTATTTTTTTTTAAATCTGAATTCATAATTGAAATTGTCATTAAAATCACTGATTTTTCGTAGATATAAACAAGAAAGGTTAAAAAAAAGAAATGAATTTTTACTCTTTTCTCTTGAGATTTTTATTTTGGGAAATCAACCTTTTATTCCCGAGGGAAAGGACCGTCCCTAAATATTTGACATTTTCCCAAAATTATGCTATAATTTTATAATAAAAGAAGGAAATGATGAGTAAGAAAAAACAGGATTCTTCACAAAAGAGGCTTGTTAAGATATTAGAGGTAAAGCCGGTTTTTACGGATGTTTCGGGAACGGAAGTTTCAGACTTTCTCGTCCTTCTTTTTAATACATCGGGAAGCACAGAAGTTTGTACGTTAAAGCTTACTATCCGCGACGAGAATGAAGATGAGATATTATTCCACACGGAACAGGTGGAATTGAGTCCCAATTCAGAAAGCGAGAATAAAATCAATCTTGAAATACCGCTTATCAATCAAATTGCATTTGAAGTAAGAACGGAAATATTTAAGGAGACAGAACTTCTCCACAGCACAAACTGGACTCCTGTTTTTGACACTATCTCTACCGAAGAAGAAGTTACTGTCACACAGGAAATAGAGCTGCAGGATTCTTCCGAGTCTTTAAAAGAAAAAATTAAAAATGAACCTGAAGATGAGAAAGACACTTCAGAATTTGACGAAGAAACTCCCTCTTCTTTTGCAAAAGAAGAAGTTACAGAAAAGATTGTCATAAAACCTGAAGTGAAAAAACAGGATGCCCTTCCAATCTCCGAAGAAAATACAGAGCAAATTCAATTACCTTCCAAAGAAGAAAAACAGAAAGATAAAGAACCATCTCCTGAGAATAAGCCGGTTCAGGATGACTTTCAGGAAGAAGATACTCAAACAGAGATAAAGATTATTACCTCGGAACCAAAGCCTGCGCAGGAATTTGAAAAAGAAGTTCCTGAAGAAGAAATTACAGAACCTGCAATCCAGATAAAAGAAGAAATAAACTCCCCACAGGAAATTCCCGAAAAAGAAGAAGAGAAACCGCAAAAGAAATCTTCTGACGACTATGATATTAAATCTTTCAAATCTTCTTGGGGTTTAGTAATTGAAGAAGATGAAGCGCAGGTCTTTGAAGAAGTTAAAACACCTGAATCAGAGAAAGAAGAGAAAGTAATAATTGAGGATAAAAATAAGGTTCTTTCGAATAATTTCATAAAGAAGGAACCTTTACCTGAACCTCCGGCAGTAGAAGAAAAAGCCAAAGAGCCCGAGTTAAAAAAACCTGTTAAAGCGAATAAGCTCCCCGTTTTTGATGAAATAGTTGAAGAAGTACCGATGAAAAATGAAAAGCAGATCGAAAAGAAGGAAGAGATTATTCCGAAACCGCAACCTGTTAAACATTCTTCACCAAAAGATGAAATCACGATTGAAAAATTAAAAGAAGAATTACTTAAAGAAGAAGAGGAGTCCTTCAGTAATTACGGTCTTGATGCAGATGATTTTTCTGAATCGGAAGAAGAGCTTCAACCTGTTCTTGCAGGAGAAGAAAAATATAAATCCAAAGAAGAAGATTCCTACAATATTTACAAACCCAAGCCGGCAGGATCGGCTGAAACTCTCGGACCTAAATCTGCTTCAAAAAAACGGGTTAGAAACTTTATTATCCTTTTCATGTCGCTTTCGATCATTGCTCTGTTTATATTCGTTACTAATCCATTTGACACCCAGGGTAATTATATTGTTATCGATAATCCTACTCCAACTCCGAAGCCCGAACCGAATCCTGAACCCGTTCCGCAGCCCAAGCCAAATCCTGAAAATCCAAAGCCGGGTAATATTAATATAGATATTACTGAGGATATTAATGAACTCCTTGATTCACAGGTTGTGGACAGTACTTTCTGGGTTATTGAAGTTGCTGCTTTTACTGAAAAGAATGAAGCGGATTCTGAATTAGAGAAGATTAAAAAGATGGGATATAAACCCGAGATCGAAAAGATCGGCAATAAATTTGCCGTGATGATAAAGCATGTAAAAGAAAAAGATGCAGATAAGATTATTGAAAAATTAAAGAGTGCCGGATATACTGCTTCAAAAGAACCTGAAATAGAATTTTAATATATACCCTTTCCTTTGAGATATTTTTCAATCCTATAAACAACCGTCTCCTTTCCCATAATTTCCATGGTTTCAAACAGGCCTGCAGATAATAATCCGCCCGTCAGTATTAATCGTATTGCCTGGAATATCTTATTCGGATTCAAGCCTTCGCGTTCCGTTATTGACCTGACAATCCCTTCCAGTCTCCCGCTGACAAAATCGGTTCTGTTTATTTTATTCAATTCTGAATTTATTGTAAATAATGTTCTCAGATTTTCTTCAGATGATAAAAATTTTTTCTCACCCTTTTCATCAATGCTCTCAGGTTCATTAAATACGGGTTTTGCATAAAACACGAGATCGGGAAGCTTTTTAATTCTGTCCCCGCAGACTTCAATAAGTTTTAATAATTTCGCTTCCGATTCCCCGGTCCAATCCTTAATGGCAGCTTCTTTTAATAAATATGGTTTAATTAAATGGAGCTTTTCCACTGGTGATTTTTCATTTAAATAGATTGTATTGTACCAGAGCAATTTTTCATAAGAAAACCGCGCTGCTTTTTTTGAAATTTTTTCCACAGAAAAAAGTTCTATTAACTCCTCCATTGAAAATACTTCCCGTTCACTGTCAAAACTCCATCCTAATAATGCGAGGAAATTAATGATTGCTTCCGGCAGATACCCCTGCTCCTTAAATTCAAGAACGGATACTGCGCCATGGCGTTTTGACAACAGTTTCCCGTCCTCCCCGAAAATCAGCGGGAGATGTCCAAACTTCGGTATTTCCCATTTAAAAGCATTATAGAGAATTATTTGTTTAGGCGTATTGGATATATGATCTTCACCCCTTATTACATGAGAAATATTCATTAAATGATCATCAACAACAACCGTAAAATTATATGTCGGAAAAAGATCGCTGCGAAGAATAATGAAGTCGTCAAAGTTCAATGCTGGGAATGTGATTTTTTCCCTGACCATATCATCAAAAGAGATTTCACCTTCAGGGACTTTAACCCTTACGGTATAAGGCAATTTCATCTCAAGATTTTTTTCTATTTCTTCCATGGATAGACTCCTGCAATGCCCGTCATAGCCAATGAAATCTGACTTCTCAATTTTCTGTTTTTCTCGCAGGTTATCAAGACGTTCTCTTGAGCAGAAACACCTATAGGCCATTCCTGTTTCCAGGAGTTTGAATGCATGTTCCTTATAAATTTCCATTCTCTGCGACTGAAAATATTCGTTTTTATTCTCGGGATTCCGGTTATCCGGGCCTTCATCCCAATTTAATTTAAGCCATTGCAGTGAATTGCAGATATCTTCAAGAAATTCATCCTTCGACCTTTCAAAATCCGTATCTTCAATTCTTAAAATAAATTTACCGCTATTCTTTTTCGCAAATAAAAAATTGAATAGCGCTGTCCTGACACCGCCGATGTGGAGTTTCCCGGTTGGACTCGGGGCGAACCTGACTCTTACTTCTCCCATGCTTTTACAGCCCCCAATCCCGGGGATAACGGAAGTCATGATCGACTGTCCTGTTTGAGATCTTTGCAATGATCGGAAGTTTCCGTTTAAACTGATTTTTCTGAATCAAATTAAAAACCTTTGTTATAAATTCTGTTTTATATCCTATCTTCTCAAGCTGCGGCATGGTATATCTCTCATCAACCATATAGAATAAAAGTTTATCAACATCTTCATATGTAAACCCGAGGTCTTTCTCATCTGTCTGACCGATCCAAAGATCTGCACTCGGGTGTTTCTTAATGATCACCTCCGGCACCGTTAATTCCCTCGCAAGAATTCTTACCTGCGTTTTATAAAGGTCACCTATCGGAGATAATGCGCATGCCATGTCTCCCCATAAGGTCGTGTATCCTAATAATATCTCTGTTTTATTGCTTGTTCCCATGACAAGGGAATCATGCTCTACCGCCTGATCATACAGCACTATCATTCTCTGCCGGGCCATAATATTCCCGCTCCGACCTTTTGATATTTCATTCTTAAATTTACAGAGATAAGCATCAACCATCTCCGTTATTGAAATTTCTACCGTTTTTATCCCTAAATTTTTCGCAACCAGCAATGCGTGTTCCTTACTCTCCGAGACACTTGTCTTATATGGCAATAAAATTCCGGTAACATTCTCCTTTCCTAAACCCAAAACTGAAAGATATGCAACAACACTTGAATCAAGTCCCCCGGATAAACCGATAACAATTTTATTAAATCCTGTCTTCCTCACTTCTGATCGGATAAAGTTCGTAATTAATTTAATCACTCCTTTAATATTTATTTTATCTATCGTTGTCATAGATCCTCTTTAATTCTTTTAATGTTAACCCGAGCTTCTCATCACGAAGTAATGGCGAATACATCCTGACCCTTCGTATATTATCTTCTTCCAGAACATAATCACCAAAAGATTCCTCGAAATACGGAAGCTTCAATACGGATTCGCCGGAAGGATCAATTATCTCTGATCCTCCCCAGAAACTTACACCATCCTCTACTCCGGATCTGTTGGCAAATACAACATAATTCGAGAATAACATTGCATATGTCCGGATTAAGGTTTCCCAGATTTCTGACGTTTTAAATCTTTCACCGGTCTCTGAAAACCCCCGCCCGGGGGATGATGAAAGTATAAATAAATATTTTATCCTGTCCTGCGACAACGCATAAATCAGTGACGGATGCCATGCATCCTCACAGATCGCCACGCCAAAACGACCGAATTTTGTGTCGAATGCGCGGATCTTATCGCCCGAGCCAAAATACCGCTCTTCTTCAAACATCCCGTATGTCGGAAGGTAAACCTTTCTGTGTGTGAATTTTAAAAGCCCGTCCTCAAAATAAAATGCTGAATTATAAAATATTACCGAATCCGATTCTTCTACCAAACCGATTAATATTGATATCTTCTTGCTCAATTCCTGTAATTCTTCTATAATAGGATGAACCTTGTGAACGGCAACAACGGGTACCATGTCTTTAAGAAGGTAGCCAGTTAAACTTAATTCAGGAAAAACGATCAAATCAATCTGATCCTTTATCGCTTTCTTAATATCCTCGCAATGCACTGCAAAATTCCGGTCAATATCACCCAATTGCGGAAAATTCTGAATCACTCTTATTTTAAAATCCATTATATCTCTTCCCTTTTTAAATATTATAACAAAGTAATTTTATTTTGTCAAGTGATAATGGTATGGAAGTTTATCTATTTTTTTTAGATTGCTACGAGTTTTCCTACAAAAACACTGACTCTTCGCTTACGCTTGCTAGATCCTGCTTTGTTCGGATAACGCAATGACATAAACACATCTGCAAAACAAAATAGCATTATTAGTCATTGCGGTGCTTGTCCAGAGCGAAGCGAAGGAACTAAACGAGGTTAACAACAAAGCAATCTCTCTTGCGATCAACGGGGAACGGTGATTGTGATTCGTGATTCGTGAACCGTAATTCGAAAGAAAGTAATTGCGCTATATAATAGTTGAATTTATTCTAAATATCTCCGTAGGCCGTGGTTTTAACCACGGTATATATAAAGAAAATATATCAGGAATTTATTCCTGATATGGATTCCATACTCCGATTAATCGGACTGAAACAAGGGCTGAAGCCCGGATATTTTTCTGTTTATTATTACCCAGGTAGATTGCCGCGTCCCTTCGCTTCGCTCCGGTTCTCGCAATGACATTACCTGGGCAGGGCAATGCACCCTACGTGGTGCTATTGCCTACATACATAAAAACAATAAATTGTTTAATTATTTATAACACTTCCGGTTGATTGTCGAAGCACTTCACTTCGGCCGGTTCTCGCAATGACTTATAACGTTATTCTTATTGCAGATATTATATGATGTCATTACATGTTTGGAACGAAGTAAAAAATGCTGCAAGCTGATACATAAAGAGGAAAAATGATTCAGAAGATAAAAAATAAAAAAGGGACATTTTTTAAATGTCCCTTTTTCAATAACTTGTATTTTAAGAAAAAAATTATTCTGTTACTGTTGCTGCTTCAGATTTTTTAGCTTTCTTTTCTTCTGATTTTTTAGCTTCGGGAAGTTTTTCTTTCTTTACTTTCGGTGCTTTTTTCTCTTTATATGTTTCTACAAGAACTAACTGAACAATTGCCATATCTGCAGCATCACCTTTTCTGATTCCTGCGTGATATAATTTTATAAAACCACTCTTCTTATCCGGAAGATTAGGAACAACATTATCAAATAATTCTTTCCCTGCTGACTTCTCAGTTAAAATAGAAAATGCTTTTTTCTTCGCGGCTAAATCTGCAGTCCTTATCCGGGCAAGGAATTTATCAGCATAAGCTTTCAGAATCTTTGCCTTTGGAAGGGTCGTTTTAATCTTCTTCTCCTGAATAAGGGAGGTTAAGAGATTCCGCATCAATGCCTCTCGATGCTCTGCAGTTCTCCCTAATTTTGTTCTATTTTTATTATGCCTCATTTTTATGCTCCAATTATTTCTTCTTGGTTTTAGGTTTCTCTTCTTTTGAATCGGAATCTTTCTTTTTGGATTTTCCCCCGGAACTTGAAGATTCTATTTTCATTCCAAGGAAAAGATTATACTGCGCCAGTTTCTCTTTTATCTCTAATAAAGATTTCTGTCCGAAATTCCTAAACTCCATCATATCCTGATGTGTTTTTTGTACAAGATCTCCAAGTGTTTTGATATTTGCCATTTTAAGACAATTAGCCGGCCGTTTCGAAAGTTCCAGTTCATTAACGCTCTTCTCCAGAAGCCTTACTATCTTCTCTTCATCATGTTCCGGTTCAATAACCGGTTCTTCTTCTTCAACCTCTTCAAAATTAATAAATATATTCATTTGTTCTTTGAGAATCTTTGCAGAGTATGCAAGTGCATCTTCGGGTAAGATTCCGTTATTTGTCCAAATCTCCAGAATCAATCTTTCAAAGTTATCCTTTGCATCAATCATAACTTCTTCTTCAACATCTATTGCAACTTTGACAACCGGGCTGAATATTGAATCAATCGGAATATAATCAACCGGCAGATTGGGGCGCCTGTTATCTTCGGAAGAGGCGTATCCCCGCCCTATTCCAAAATCCAACGTCATATTAACTGTAACTTTCCCGTTCACTGTCAAAATATGCTGGTCCGGATTAAGGATTTGAATTCTTTCATCTAAGACTTCAAACTGCTTCGCGTTTATCTCGCCCGGCCCTTTAAATGTCAGTTGAACTGAAATAATCTCTGGTGAAGTAGTTTTAACCTTAACTTGCTTCAGATTCATTATAATTTGAGTAATATCTTCAAAAACCCCGTCTACAGTTGAGAACTCATGAGAAACACCTTCTATTTTTAGACCGATAATTGCGGCCCCAACTATAGAGGATAATAAAACCCTTCTCAATGAATTGCCGATTGTAGTTGCATACCCTTTTTCAAAAGGTTCAATTTGAAATTTCCCGTAAGATGATGTCTTACTCTTTTCATCAAAAGAGATCTTTGTTGGTTTCTTTATTTTAAGCCAATTTAAGTTTATCATACAATAAACCCCGTTTCTTTTTAAGTTCAGTTATTATCTTGAATAGAATTCAACAATCAATTGTTCCTGAATTTCTATCTGAATATCTTCTCTTACAGGAAGATTCACGACTGTTGCCCTTAAAGCTTTCAAATTAAGGTTAAGCCATTTGGGAACTCTATTCTCCTCAAAACGTTCCTGGTATTCCTGGAAAATCTTCTTGTTCTTATCATTCTCGTTTATTTCAATTATGTCTTCCTGCTTAACAAGGAAAGAAGGTATGTCAACTTTATGTCCGTTGACTTTAACCATTCCATGTTTCACAATCTGCCTTGCTGCATTTCTCGAAGCTCCCATACCTAAACGGAAGACCACGTTATCCAATCTCCTCTCTAAAATAGACAGAAGGTTCTCACCTTTAACACCTTTCATCTTCCCTGCTTTTTCTATGTAAATTCTGAACTGCTTCTCTAATACTCCGTAAATTCTTCGTACTTTCTGCTTCTCTCTTAACTGTAATCCGTAATCGGAAAGTTTTCCTCTGAATCTTTGTTTCATTCCCGGGGGCTTTGGTCTTTTATCCAATGTACATTTCCCTTCGCATTTACTACCCTTAAGGAATAATTTCATTCCTTCTCTTCTGCATTGTTTGCATTTAGGTCCTAAATATCTAGACATTGATTAATTATCCTCCTTTGGATTAATATTTATACTCTTCTTCTCTTTCTCGGCTTGCATCCGTTGTGAGGAATGGGTGTAACATCTTTAATCATTCTGATTCTTAATCCTAATGCCTGTAAAGATCTTATTGCCGATTCTCTTCCGGATCCGGGTCCCTTCACGTGGACATCAAGCTCCTTCATTCCCTGTTCTATTGCATTCGTTCCGCATTTCTCAGCTGCTTTCGATGCTGCGAAAGGAGTGCTTTTCTTTGAACCTTTAAAACCCATCATTCCGGAACTCGCCCAGGCTATCGTATTGCCAGAGTTGTCTGTGATGGTAATGATAGTATTGTTGAAGGTCGAAGAAATATGCGCTACACCTTCCGAGACTTGCTTTTTAACTTTCTTTTTCCGCTTTATTACTTTTTTCGCCATTTGACTCCTACCTTAAATTTTATTTAGTGGGTTTTTTCTTCTTAATACCAATACCCGGGCGGCGGCCCTTATGGGTTCTGGCATTCGTTTTTGTTCTTTGTCCATGGGCCGGAAGATTCTTTATGTGTCTGGTTCCCCGGTAACTTCCGATCTCTTTAAGTCTCTTAATATTAAATTGAATCTCTGTCCTCAGATCCCCTTCAACCTTGTATTCGGCATCTATCAACTTCCTGATTTTAACAACATCGTCATCTGTTAAATCCTTCACCCGAGTGTCCGGACTTATTCCCAGCTTGGAAAGAATATCCTGTGATGTTTTAAGTCCTATCCCGAATATATAGGTCAACCCTATCTCTATTCTTTTATTCTTAGGTAGATCTACACCTGCAATTCTAGCCATTTAAATTCCTCCGTTTTTAACCCTGTTTTTGTTTGTGCTTGGGATTCTTTTT
>JAQVHJ010000032.1 GCA_028696285.1 bacterium | reverse complement strand
TTTCTATATCCTTTGGGATATACTCATCCTTCCATTCAGGTATCTGCTCTTTTAACTTAATATACTCTGCCATTCTCCTGCGTAATTTCCTCCGTCTATATTTATTATATATTATTATAATTGAAAAGTCAATAAATAAGGTCGCAATAGTCTCCACATTTTTCGTTCTTTCTTTCTACATTGTTTATCATGACTTTAAATCCTTATTATGTTCGAAACAACAAATCATGTTATTACTTTTGGTAAACATTTTTATGTCATTGCGATCAAGGGTCAAAGAACCTGCAACAGCATCTCTCTTCGTTTTTCGATTCACGAATTACGGTTCACTTCTTTGTACCTCTCGGGAAACCAGCTTATCCCTACACCCTTATTTGTAAACCCGACATGGCTTACAACCACCATACACTTACCAAATTAGAACCTGTCACCATCATCACTCTCCACTCTCCACTCTCCACTATGATAAAAATGAAAGAACCGTCCCTGTTTTTTGAAAAGAGAGGGTCGGAAAACATCTTTTTTTACATTTTATAAAAAAAATACTTGATTTTTTTAGTCAAATGTGTTATAATTTTTAAATTATGTTATTAATATTAAATTGGAGGACAATATCATGTCTCAAGTTTGTGCAATCTGTGGAAAGAAACCGTTGGTAGGGAATAATGTTTCCCACTCAAATCACAAGACCAAAAAACGGTCATTACCGAACCTTCAAAGGGTTAAGTCAATCGTTGACGGGAAACCGAAATACATCAAGGTCTGCACTAAGTGCATTAAAAAAGGTAGGATTGCAAAAGCATAACTTATACTCTTGATGAAATTAAGATAGAAGAGAGAACGGACAGAAATGCCTGTTCTCTTTTTTTTATTTAGAATACTATTTTAATTTTAATAACCGCAGAAACATTAATAGAAAGAGGAAGAATTATAGTTTTGTAATGATACCACACTATTTCAATTGTCTATTTTTTATTTCCGGCTTGATATAAATAAATCCTTAATATACAGTTCCTGAAATAGGGTAAGCACTTAAATTAATAATTCTAACATTGACAAAAGTCTGGGAAGCAAACTTCACTCAAACTCTTAAATCATGAATACGAAGAGAGTTGTTCCATTCTAAAACTGAATTATACCCCTTAGCGTTAACTGATGACCATTAATTGTTCACTGTTTACAGATAACGGCTTAAAGCTTACAGTATTTTTTACTCTCTTTCAATCCTTTAATTGCATTTCTTGTATCATAAATGCATTTTGCGAACTTTTTAATCTTAGTATAATCATACTTTTTATGTCCGGTAAGGATGACGATAAGATCATAATTCTTCAATTTTGAATAATTTTCCGCGATACTTTTTATTTTTTTCCCGTGAATCTCAATTGACGGGATATATGGATCGAAATAATCTGTCTTTGCCCCGCGGGCGACAAGGAGTTTGAACACGTCCAAAGACGGAGATTCTCTCATATCGTCAATATCGCCCTTATATGCCATTCCCAATAAGAGTATCTTGGATTTGCTGATAGTTTTATTATTCCTGTTAAGTATTTCATAAATCCTGCTAATTACATAATACGGCATATTCCCGTTTATCTCTCCTGCGAGTTCAATGAACCTGGCATTGAAATCATATGTTCTAGCCTTCCATGAAAGATAGAATGGATCGAGAGGAATACAATGCCCTCCAAGGACGGGACCGGGATAAAATGTCATGAATCCGAACGGTTTTGTGCTTGCTGCCGCAATAACCTCCCAGACATCAATCTTCATCCGGTTACAAAGAAGAGCCAATTCATTCACCAGACCAATATTAACTGATCTGAACACATTCTCAAGTAATTTTGATGTCTCTGCAACAGTCGGAGAGGATACAACATGAACATTATCAACGATTGAACTGTAAACCATTCCTGCCAATTTGGTGCATTGGGGTGTTATACCTCCGACTACCTTCGGTGTATTCTTAATTCCGAATCTCCTGTTTCCCGGATCTACTCTCTCCGGTGAGAAGGCAAGGAAGAAGTCCTTCCCGACTTTCAATTTATCCTTGCTCAGTTCCGGAAGTAGAATCTCTTCTGTTGTTCCGGGGTATGTAGTACTTTCAAGAATCACTAATGAACCTTGATAATTTCTCTTTGTTATCTCTCCAAGGGCGGAAAGAATATAAGAGATATCCGGGTCCTTTGACTTCCGCAGAGGGGTGGGAACGCAGATAATAATAACATCCATCTTATTAATGTTATTAAAATCCCCCGAAATAAATAGACGCTTTGTCTTATGCATCTTTTTTATTGTCTCTGATGAAACATCCTGGACATACGATTTTCCGCTGTTCAAGGATTTCACTTTCTGAAGGTTATTATCGACTCCTATGACCTTGAATCCGCCTTGAATAAATCCTTCAACTAAGGGTAAGCCGACATAACCAAGCCCGACGACTCCGATGACTGCCTTCCTTTCAGAAATCTTCTTTTCTAATTCACGATACTTTTCCATAAGGTCTCCTTTTTATAATCTTATCCATTTTTCAGGAATAAAAATTTTTTCATATTTCGAAATTATCTCGTCATCTGACAGAGATGAAATATAATCAAGTAAATTCTCTTCTAAAGAAAATTTCTTTCTGAATCCCGAATATTCCATCTTGAATTTACCGGGATTTGTCATGTAGAAATTAAAAATATCTTTCAAAACTTTATCCGCCTTATCCATCTCTATCTGTATTTCAGGGCGGGGATATACTTTTTTATACAGAAACTCCTTCAGGATATTTGCCGAGTCCCTGACCTTGGAACTCCACATTATTCTGTCCTTGTTTAAACTGTTTATTATAATATCCTGAATCATAACTTCTAATCTTTTCTTGTAGCTGTGTCCCAGGATCGTTCTCGGTTTCTTCGGTAAATCATCCGGCGTAATCAATCCGGAAACAATGGCATCGTCAATATCATGGTTAATATATGCAATTGAATCAGAGATTCTTACCACCGCCGCCTCAAGAGTATTCTGACTGTCAAGCTTCCCTATGACCAGGGGAAGATCCGAAGAACCTTTTGAATGCCGGAGTATCCCCATTCTGACTTCAAATGTTAAGTTTAAACCTGTTCCCCCTTCAAGAGTATCAACAATTCGAACACTCTGAACATTATGCGCAAAACCTTTTTTAGAAATGGTATTCAATGCCTTCTCTCCCATATGCCCGAAAGGCGTATGCCCAAGATCGTGCCCAAGCGCAATCGCTTCTATCAAATCTTCATTGAGAAAAAGGACCTTCCCTATAGTTTTTGCTATTTGAGATACAGTTAATGTATGCGTAAGCCTGGTCCTGAAATAATCTTCAAGAGGCGAAAGAAATACCTGTGTTTTATGCTTCAGTTTCCGGAATGCCTCTGAATGAAGGACCCGGTCCCGGTCAACCTGGAAACAGGTTAAATAGGGATGAAGCTCTTCCTGTTTCATCCGGCCTTTAGTATCTTGACTACGGCAGGAAAACGGAGAGAGGTTATCCTGTTCAAACTTTTCGATTTTTTGTCGTAAGATCATTTTTAATTCTTCAGACTTTTTAAATTATTAATATTAACCGGCTTTTTTGCAAGCCAAAGCTCCAAATAACTGTTAATCTCTTCCTGATCCAGTGTCCAGAGTGAATATATCGCTATTCCTTCAAAATGATCATTCTCTTCAAGTTTCGGAAAACAATCTGCAACTGCAATAATCCCGTTCTCAATACTCTCAATCTTTGAGGCATCCTTATCAGTAGGATGATAAGCGGGTATTCCTATTAGTATTGACGGGGGGTGTGGCAAAGATACTGTCGAGTTAAGTATTAGGTTAACAGCAAACTTAATATAGAAAAAATAAATCTTTGAATTCTTAATATTTGTATCATAACCCATAATCACCATCTGATTACATACCTTCCCAAGCTGGTTATAGTACTTCATTGACCAGTAATTACCGCTGGGATTCCTGAGAAAATATGGCTTCATAGCCGCAATGGAAATTATCTTTTCCGGGGGAAGCGCTGACTTGAATCCTTCTAAAAGGGAAAGAAAGTTCTTGTCATTATTTTTACAGGGCTCTATATTTAAATGCAACCCGTCAAAATCGTAATCTTCCAGGAACTGCCTGCAATTCGCGATTACTTTTTCCTGATATTCCGCACTATTTAATTTAAATGTTCCCTTTGAGTTTTTTTCATCTGTTTTTTGGATGCCCCCGACCCAAATCAGAATTTTTATCTCCTTGTTTTTCTCTTTAATAACCTTCAGAAACTTCACTGCTCCTTCATATGAAATTACGGGCAGCTCAGCATCCTCATTGAATGGGGTGTGATGTACAAAGAGATATTTAATCTCCAATTCCTTTAGAAGTTCTGACAAATTATTCAGATCTTCATCCGACTTCACTTCTGTAATCCATGATCTTTGAATATACAGGCCGTTCAACGCTCTGCTGTATTTATATCCTTTCGGGAGTGAAACGGGTTTGAATAATAAAATCAGGATCACTCCTACTATTATTATCAGCAATAGAAAACTAATCTTCGTTGATAACCGCTTTGTGTTCTTCATATCCCCTGTTTATCGCTAAAATACTTCCTAAAAGGAAGAAAATTAAAAGAGTTACTTCAGAATCAAAAAAATTAAATTCAAATACACCCGTTACAATAAATCCGACAAAACCTGTTAACGCACCCCATGTTACTCCGGATAAATGTTTATCCGAACCAAGGTTCTTCACCCCTTTAATAAAAATAAAAAGCATTGAAATAAGAAGCCAGATATAACTCAAGAATCCGCTAATTCCGAGAGTGACAAGCATCTGCATAAAATTACTGTGCTGATGCACCATCTGATTCTTTGCCTCTCCTTCAATCTTATATTTATCCCAAACATCTTTATATTTCTTCACATTATTCGGACCTATCCCGAACACAGGACGATCCTTGAATACCTCCCAACCCCAACTCCACATCTGAAATCGGGTTTGGACAGTGGCATCCTTACTACTGAAGATTGAGATGAATCTATCCTTAATTTTAGGAGGTGAAAAGAGAAACCCGGTTATGACCAGTCCGATTAAAATCATTAAGAAAACCCTCTCTTTAAATACCCCGATAAAAAACAATCCTGCAACAAGCCCTATCCACGCGCTTCGGGTCAATGTAAGCCCCAGCCCGATTACTAAAACGAAAATGGATACCCCTAAGAATGCTTTCTCTTTATTTGTATTTTCAGAAAAGAATAAAACTGAAATGCCGAAAAGAATTATTATAGTCAGGATTGAACCAAATGTCATGTATCCGCTGCTGAATCCTGAGAGTCTGTTCGCTAATCCGAATTTCAGGCCTTTTATAAGATACATATAAATAATTCTCGATACTACGCTTATCCCTCCGGCATAGACCATTGTCTTCATTAATTTTACAAATGCATTCTTGTTCATATTAAACTGGATAAGATAAACAACAATGAACAAGCCCACTTCCTTTAATTTCAATAGGGAGTTAGCCGGATCTACCCCGGCAAATGTCGAGATTAATCTAAAGATAATGAATGTTATGATAGGCAGGTCTATGGAAGAACGAGAGAGATTTTTAAACCTTTTTTTTATAAGGGTGACTATCCAAAGAATCAGGGCAATTCCCAATGCAGTCTCCGCAGCAGAAATGGAAATGGAAGAAAAGCAGCAATACAGGAATAGAAATAAAACTATTAAATGTTCCAACTTCCTGTTTACTTCTTCCACATCTGACTCCATTTCTTTAATCCGAGCGGATGGAGGTTCGCATTTCTAATCTTCGGATTTGCAATCAAATAATCCACCTGATGATGCAGAAATACCGCAGGCGCATAAGACAAAATCATCTCTTCAACCTTCTGGTACTGTTCAATTCTCTTCGTGGTATTTTTAATCTGCATTGCATTCTCAATCACCTTGTCTACTTCGGTGTTTGTAAAAAATGTATAATTACCATGAACACCGCAATTACTCGAATGGAATAAAGGATAGAAGAAATTATCCGGGTCCCCGTTATCAGAAATCCAACCCATAAGAAATAGAACAATACTCCCTTCATTGCATCTCTCAATAAGGTCTTTCCAGGGAAGCTTAACTATCTCAAGATCAATCCCAATCTGTTCAAGATACCCTTTGATCATCTCTGCCTTTGCTATTTCAATGTCACGGTTTGAACAATATAACGGATATGTTCCCGGGAGTCCCCCTGAATACCGGACTCGGGTCAATAACTCTTTTGCTTTGTCTAAATTATAGTTGTAATTCTCAAGATTTTTATTGTATCCCTTCACTCCCGGCGGTAAAACACCTTTTGCAGGAATCGCATGCTTCCCTAATAACTTCGAAACAAGTTCGGGAATATTAATTGCATGGTAACATGCTTGGCGAACTTCTTTATACCTGAAGGGTGTTTCAGATTCTGTGTTGAATCCTAAATATTTAATATCTAAACTTGGTGTGCTGACAATTGAATCTCTATACTTCTCATCTTCAAGATACTTATCAAAATCCGCGGATTGCGGAATGAATATATCAATCTCGCCTTCATTGAATCGCCGCTCTGCCTCTTCTGAATCACGGATAACGGTTATATGCACCTCGTCAAAATACGGCCGACCAAGGAAATAATCGTGGTTGGCCTCAAGTATTAAATCATTATTCTCTTTAATCTCCCGGACTATGAACGGTCCGGTCATGGGCAGTGGCTTTAATGCATCTTCTTTCTTCACAGGATTCTCTATCTCGCGGCAGACTATCAGCCCCGCAATAGTCGCGAGATTTGACAGGAACGGAATGTACGGACGCTTTAGTTTAAATTTAATGGTATATTTATCTATTATTTCAATCCCCTTAATATACTCTATTACTCCCTTTCTGAAATAATCACAACCTTCAAGAATTGAGAAGAATGTCCAGTTATAAGCATCATTCCTTCTGTCAAATAACCTTTCAAAACTGAACCTGACATCACGTGAAGTAAGCGACTTCCCGTTATGAAAGAATACATTATCCCTCAGATAAAATGTCCATTCAAGACCATCTTCCGAGACATCCCAGCCTCGGGCAATAGAAGGAATTATCTCTGTCCCGCTTGAGAAATCAACCAAACCGTCTCCCAGATTCTTTACAATGATATTTGTCGCCGAATCAGTTACAAAACCAGGATCGAATGTCAATGCGGATGAATTGCTGTAGGTGCGGAGAATACGTTTCACTTCCTTTTCCGGAACCTTCTTCGTTATCAAGTCCTTCATCCAGGAATATATCTCAAAACAGTTCAGGTAGTCCCAATGAATATCATTCCCGATTATATTCAACTCATTAATGGAGACCTCCATATTAGATATGGCTCTTTGGGTCCCCTTGATCATTGACAGCATTTGAAGTGTTTTCGAGATTAAAAGTCTGTGCAGTTCTTTTTGCCGCTCAATTGAATCTAATACATCCTTGATCGGCTGGAACAACTGCTCAAACTCGTTCTCAAAATCAAGAATCATAGAACGCATTGTGTTGAACATCCCTGAAGATAATAGTAATGCGGATGTTATGTTTTCGATTGAAGTAAAGCCAATCTTTATACTAAGCTTAATATCAGAGATTGCTGAGAAAATATCATTGGAAATCTGATTCGAACTTATTGCGACGGTGTTTATCTCCCTGGATATCTCCTTTAACTCCTGCTCAAATCCCGACGTACGAGCAGCTTCAATTGATGCGTATAAGGAGAAATTATTTGTATTCTTGCTTATCTGTTTTAGATTCCGGACCTTCTTTGAAATATTAAAGATGTCTTCCTCCAATACTTTAAGTATCCCGTTTAAATCACTGAACTTGTTATTCAAACTTCCAAATACATTCTCAAGATTATCAAGAACTTCAACTCGAAGAATCTTTATCTTTTCCTTCTCTACTGAAAGTTGAAGTTTTCCGGAGGAAATCTTGTTGAGGGATGTTGAAAATTTCTGAAGTGAATCATGTACCTCATTGAAAATATCGTTTTGTTCTTCATACTTCTTCTTCATTCCAATAAATAAATTCCCGATCAGCTCAAGTGTTACAAAATTCTCAAGAATTATATTTTGAAACTTGGTCATGCATATATCTATATTCTTAATATCATTATAAACTTCTTCAGAGTTGAATGATTCGTCTGAAAGAACATGTTCCTGCTCTTTCCAGACATTTGATATCATCATTTCGCCTAAAGGGTTTATATCTATAAACTTAACAATTTTCTGATGCATTATTACTTCTTCCCCGTAACCGAGGATTATCATCGGGTACTCATTTGTTATCCTGGCTTCCAGGTCAATGTAATAATCTTCAAGTTCATGCCTCGCGAAATTCTTCCTGGTCCCCTCGTCAATCAATCGGTCAATCTCCTTATCTGAAAATCTGAAATCATTATCGGCATTACCTATTGAGTCTGAATGGAAAAGAGAATGGAATAAACTGTCAAATGATGTTGAATCGCTTATGAAATTTATTAAAAACATCTCTGTCTTTCCGCTTATTAACCGGTCAAGATACTCCTTCCAGGGTGAAGAACGGAGACTAAGTTTAATCCCACTATCTTCAAATTGCTTCTTAATTCTTTCTCCCATCTCTATTCTGTCAAGGGGAAGGTCAAGAATAAACTCATCTTCCGGAGTAACTCCCGCCTGTTCAAGAAGTGATTGCGCAAGTTCTTTATTAATCTCAGACGCCTGGTCAAACCGCCCTTTTGTAAGTAAGGTCGGCGGAATGATTTTATTGTAAGGTTTATAATTTAGATTCTTAAGAACCTCTTCCCTGTCTAATATCATTGAGAATGCCTTGCGGACATCTTTCTCTTTTGTCTTCCCTTCAGTCTTTAAATTAAATCCTAAATAACAGATGGTATGCTGGTCTTTTGAAAAACTGGTCCCGTATTCTTTAAGTTCTTCCTTCTCTGATTTATTGACAAACACATGATCCAATTCACCTGTCTTAAATAATTTTATCTGGTCTTTTCTTTCAGGAATGAATTTTATCCTCAGGTAGTCAATCGGGGGTTTACCTAAAAAGAAATGTTCATTAGCTTCAAGTATAAGCTCCTCGCCTTTCTTCCATTCCTTGAAAACAAACGGTCCGGTCCCGATATTCGGAACAAATTCACCCTTCTCATTAATTTTAACTATCAAGGACTGGACTGTTGCCAATTCTTCAAACAGGAAATTGTGCGGGTTATCAAGAGAAATCCTGAATCGCAGGTCATCTATTATCTCAAAACCCTTTATCTCATTTGCAGCGCCGGATTTAAACTCGGCGAGACCTTTTACATATGAAAATATTATACCGTAGGTCGATAGATTCTGAGGATTTAAAAATCTTTCAAGTGATAATTTTACATCCCTTGAAGTTAGTCTTGAACCGTCATGGTAAAATATATCCTTCCGGAGATTGAACAGATACGACTTCCCGCTCTCAAAAATGAAATGCGATTCCACTAATGCCGGTTTAACCATTCCCGAGGCATTGAAATTCATCAACCCACTGTAAAGCATTTTAGTTATATTCCCGCTTTCAAGGTCGCGCATAAAGATTGGATCAAGTGTCTCTGGTTCATTCCTGCAGGGATAATTATATTCAATCGGTGTATCTGTTTTGAATTTCGACAACCAAACGATTGAATTCTGGGTCATTTCATTTAAAGCATTCAGGTTGTTCTGGATTTCTTTTGAGATAATACTCTGCTGGTCAACTTTCAATGTCGCAGTTTCTGAAGTAAAAATAATACGGTCAAAGATCTTTTTCAATTCCTCATTCTTCATTCGCAATACTTCTTTAAGCTGTGCCTGAACCTCTACCGCTTCGTTAATATTCTTCGTCAGATTTTCAAGATCATTGTACAGCTCAATGATTATTCGTAAATCACGCTGAATCTCCTCGGAATATTCCCCGGACTTTGTGAGCTCCTGGAAAATACTCTCGGTCAGTTCACTGACTTCCTGAGAACGAGTGTGAATGATCTTTATCATCGTATTGATATCTTCGGCTACCTTAATCGAATTATCGGCAAGCTCAAGAATATTCTCGGCAATAACAGCAAAACCCTTTCCCTTATCTCCGGCTTTTAGCGATTTGATACTGGCATTTATTGATAGTTGATTTATTGCACGGGAAAGATTATTTATGTTCTTAGACTTCTCCTCGATCTTGAGCGTCTGCTTGGTGAGATTCTTGAACTTGGAACGGAAATCATCAAGGAGTTTATTTATATTGGAAAGGTTATTAACGGTATAACTGATTGAATTGATACCCTTCTCAACAGATTTAAAAGCGTCATCTGACTCTATCGTGATCTCTTCTGCAACCCCTGAAATCTCAAGGGTAATGTTCGCAACCTCTTCAAGTGCTTTAACTATATCTTCTAGTATATCCGTTTCTAAAAAACCGACATCATTTATCTTTATGAGATTGGCAACAAACTCCTTGTTGATACGGAGAAAATCATTGATGGTAACATCTATCTTATTTATGAAAACTGTCAGTTCTTCCGCAAAATTCGGCATCAGTTATTTCCTGATTTTTTCGTATTCAGTCTCTATCTCAGAAATAATCTCCGGTAACCCGGTAACCTGGAGCTTTTTAAGATAATCAAGATTCTTGAAGAACTCTTCAACCCCTGAATACCCGTTCCTTAAATATTCCAAACCCTGGAAGAGCATCTCAAGCTTATCCGCTGCATAGACTATCTCTGATTCACGGGTCTTGCGCTCGTTATATTCTCGGATGAATCCCGTTATCTCATCTTCAGGACCTGCTATCTTTTCCATTGACTTGATCTCCGATTCCAATTTCAATTCCTCTGATAATAAATCCATCGTCTCCTTCGGAATATCCGTTAGTATGCTCTCTCCTAAATCATGGAAAATTGCAAGCTTTAATGCCCTCTCAAAATCTACTTCAGGATTCTCAAGACATAATAAATATGTTATTAAATTAACTCTGAATGAATGGTCTGCAATACTCTCAGGGTTATCTACCCCCCTGAATATCCAGCCATTCCTCGGTAAACGCTTTAATCTCCCTGCATATTCCTGAATCTTGAAAAATTTCTCTAAATCCATGCTTTTTTATCCTTTAGTTAATTAATTTTTAAATTATAACATAATATATATATATAGTCAAGCAAAAATGAAAGTTTGGGGACGGTAGTTGAAAAAGTTGAAAATTTAGTAAAAAAAATGTGCCGGACTCAACTTTCTACATATATTGTAATTGATTCTATAATTTACCATATTTAATTAAATCCTGCTTTTTCAATCCCAGGCGTTT
>JAQVHJ010000438.1 GCA_028696285.1 bacterium | reverse complement strand
CTTTAAAGAGATTAATCTGACCTGAAGCCTGGGAACTTATAACCATTTCTGCAGCAGGCTGGGGTTTTACCCTTGCAGAGGTACTGATCACTGAATGAAAGGGTTTCTCTATGACCTCCTCAGTTGAAAAATTTGTTTTCCATGCCTGTTCCTTCAGATATGGTATTACCTCTCCATTATTATCTGTACCAGCCGGAGGTATCTCTGAAATGTTCTGGTACACCCAGATTGAATCTACTGTAATAGTTTCGCTCAGGCTATCATTCTTGTAATTAAAGGTTAGAGTATAAATTCCGGGTACTGCCGGAGTAATAACAGGCCGGTATATTCCAGGGACGGATGGTGCATCAACCTTGTTCTCATACTGGTTTTTATCATTTTTAAGTATTACCTGAAGGGATCCTGATGGAAATGGTTTAAATTCTTCAAGGTCATTCAGGTGTGCTGCGAATGCTGTTTCCTGACCAATTATGAAAGGTCTGAACTCAGCGAATAACTCAACCTTTTCCGTAAAGACGGTGATTGAAATTGGCTCAAGAGCAGAATAATCAGAACCAGCAAGATTAACGTCTTTCTGTTTCTGGTGGCAGGATATAAGGCATGCCATCGTAAAAAGTAATAATAAATTCTTCTTCATATGTTTAAATAAAAATATTAATCCCGGAGAATAACAGAGATGAAATCAAAACGACTGGAAAACAATGTCTCCCGTTCAGGAAATAGTTGGTGATCCCCTTGTGGAATTGATGGAGATAATTAAAGGGAAGGAACCCAGGGGTTTCTTGATTACACGGACAAAACCTGTAAAATATGTATAAAAATCATTCTCAAAATAAGAAATTGACAATGAGGCCAGATCCTGATTATAGTCATTAATAACTTTGTTGGATTGGATAGTATTTCGCCCGGCTAAAAGGTCGCCTTCAGAGATTAAATGGTGATGCGGCGGGAAATGATTATGATTCTGATGTTCATCTTTATCGTCGTGTCCGTGATCATCGGAATGCGAACCAGATAAAGATTCTATATTTTCAGGCGTATCGTGATGGTGGTGAATAGCATCATGCGCAATGGTAATCACCATTGAAGCTAAGAATGTTATGACAACTAATGCCTTTTTCACAGGGACAAATATATCGTTAAAGGAGATAAAATTTTCATTCTTCCAATAAAAATCAGGTTAAGTTTTTCTAATTTCAGGATTTATTTTAAAAAAACTGAATTATGAATTTGGTACTGATATCCATTCTATGGTTAATTGGAGCAAGTCTGATTGGATTTGGCATAAGTGTAATATTTTCAGGCTGGTTAAAACTATCACGCCGATTATTTTTAATACCATATATTGCAGTATCAGTACTGGTTCTCTTCCTGTTCCTTAATAAAAATCCAATAGTAAGTAAAGAATTCTGGCTCCATAATTGGTACTGGGGTCTAATTGCCAGCATTGTAGCAGGAACATTTCTTGTTAAAAATGTTTTATCGCAGCCATATTCCCAAACCGAGAAAGGTATGTCGGTTTTTTTTGATATGATCTGGTTCGGACTTGCCTATGGGATTATTGACGGACTGTTTCTGAATGTGTTGCCTGTGGTTGCAGTCTTAAACATCTTCTCCGAAAATAACATTTCAGAATATGTTCCAGGTCAGATTTTGATTGGGTTTATGGCTCTTATGGCGAGTCTGTTTGTCACCTTCTTCTATCATCTCGGGTATCCTGAGTTCAGGAACAAGAGTGTAATTTTGGTCCTATTGGGTAATACCATAATTACATTGACGTTCATTGTAAGCGGGAATCCCCTGGCAGCAGTCCTTACTCATACAATTATGCATGTGGCAGCAGTATTTCGGGGGCCTGAAACAACTATTCAGCTTCCGCCACATTATCAATAATTGATTATTCTTCACCGGGAACTCCGATAAACATAGGTGGATTACTTTTTAAATTATTCAAAATTAGCTGCTGATGATCATTTCTGAATAAAAGTTTCTTTTTTATTCTTAATAAGGTGTTAGTGAACCTGATTTCCTCCAAACCTAAGCCAAAGTAGACATAAAATGAAGATATTCAATATTATATAATATAATCATTGGTTTCACTATTTGCAAAAGTGAAACTAATTAACAGTGGTTTATTTTTGAATGTTTGAAAATATTTCACTGAGATATTTCTTATTGTTTTCTATGAACAATATTCTGTTCTCAGAAAAATTCTCCCTTTTTGCCCCTCCGTCACTCCATATTTTCGTCACTTTCTCGAAGGGAGTAATTGACAAGATATAAGCGGAGATATTTACCATGATACCAGAATTATTATTTGCTAAATCCGCATGGATCTTTTGTTCCAGCTCTTTCACATCATTCCTGCACCATAATACTTTGGGGTTATTGAAGTTCGTTTCTCCAAGCATAATACCCTTGGGATCAAGAAAATAAATATATTGGGTAACACCATCAACTACCCAGATAATAAAATCAGGATAAAATGAAGAGCTTTCCATGAAAAATCCAAAACCTTTCAATGAAAGATTTCTGAGAATGAAAACTTCCCTGCTGTTAAAGATTCCGGATTCAGTGACGAATTCGCGTAAGTGTTTTATAAAAGTTGTTTCCCCTTCGTTAAGTCTTGGGGGTACTATTTTTATTTCCCGATATTTTTTCCCCTCT
>JAQVHJ010000437.1 GCA_028696285.1 bacterium | reverse complement strand
GATGCAATTGCTGCAATACCAGCCACCAACCAAATTAAACCAAAAAGCGCTCCAAAACCAATATATACCCATCCCAATACTTGCATTGAAACTTTAGCCATTTTAACCTTTTCCGGCATAAAACTACCTCCTTTTCTATTTCTATTTAGTATTATACTGCATATTACTGCTAAAGTCAAGAAAAAACGATGAATGGGTAAATGGTAAACGGTGAACGGTAAACGGTGAACGGTAAATGGTAAACGGTGAACGGTAAACGGTGAACGGTAAACGGTGAGCGGTAAATGGTAAATGGTGAAATGAGTCCTGGGTAAATCAGATCGAGAGAGAGATTGAAACTCCGGAAATAATTTCATATTCCTTAGATTGCTCTGGAAATATAAATAGGAACTAGTCAGTACTGTTAGCTTTGACTACTGACTCTATTGTGATTTTATTCTGCAGGTATCGTTGACTGAATGCCAAATGCCCCAAACTTCGGCAGATATCTCTTCCGGGGCAACGGTGCTGTATTCGTATGTCCACCCTACTGCATCAGAAAAGGTTATTGAATAATTCTCGCTAAACAATTCCGGTATAGTGATCAGCTGTTTCTCAAGTTCTTCCTTCTCCTTATTATATTTCTCAATCCTTTCGTTCTCTTCCGGGGTTTCACCCACGAGTTCGGTTGAAAATTTACTGCTTGCAAATTTATTGAATAGATGCCGTATATCATATTTATCTGGCAGGGCATCTATCTTTTCGTAGATTTGATCGTTCTTTTTCTCTGCTGCGGTAATCTCTTCTTGCGTCCATTTCTTTTCAAGTTTATACTTCAGCATCGGCTTCATTTTCTTCCCGAATTTTTTAATTCTATTCTCCTTCTCCTCAAAGGTCTCAAGGGAAATCGGTGCATTAATATTATTCTCCTGCAGAACCCACACATCCTTCTGCGAACTAAAAATTAAATCCCCCTCTTCTATCTTCATATCCCAGCCTGGTGAAAGATTCATTTTGATCTCTTTTAATTTACTGTCATTCATAATTTCATCTCCTGAAACCGGATTAATAAAATACCCGCAAATAAGAACAACAAGAAATAATTTTACGGATAAAATTCTTTTCATTTCTTTCCACCTTTCTCCTTTAAGCTGATCAGGTTATAAACTTTAAATGTTTTAGTTTTTCCTTTAACCGTTGCATCGCCAAGTTCTTCCACTTCAGCCCACTCCTTCACTTTGGTATAAGTGAACTCGGTAATGACAAAAGGCCTGTCATAAATCCTTGTAAGGCCTTCAACGCGGCTTGCAGTGTTGACAGCATCCCCTATTACGGTATAGTCCATAATCATATCAGAACCCATGTTCCCGACAACGCATTCACCTGTATTCATACCGATACCTATTTCAAAGAAGTCCTTTCCTTCCGCTTCACGTTTCTTGCGTTCTTCATCAATCCTCTTAAGAATCAGGAGTCCTGTCTTACAAGCCCAGTATGCATGGTCTTCAAACCAGACAGGCGCGCCCCAGAATCCCATTAAACAATCACCGATATACTTATCGAGTGTCCCGTTATTCTCAAGGACGAGGTTCGTCATTAATGTAAGGAGCACATTTAAATTCCCGGCAACTTCTTCCGGAGTATGTGCTTCGGAATATGTGGTGAAGCTCTTGACGTCAATGAACATTATTGTCAGCTCACTTCTTTTTGAGGTCAGTTTCAGCAGTTCCGGATTTGCAAGAACCTCCTTGAGAACATTCGGGGATAAGTAATACGCGAATGCCTTTTTAATATATCTTTTCTCCCGCTCTTCAACGATATATTTGAACATTGAAACGGAAATATAAACCATTAATACGAGCATAACAGGGTAAATACTCTGAAGGATCAATCCGAATTTATTAAATAGAACCTGGCTGATAAAGAAATAAATATATGTTGTTATCCCGGTAAGAACGAAGCTTGTAATGAATTTTGTTTTGCTGATTATCAGGATGATTATTACACCAAATAGAATGAGAACCAGAAATTTAATCATTACAAAAAATGCACTGTTTGATTCAATAAAGAAGTTATTGCTTATAATACTTTCAACTATATTCGCGTGAATCTCAATTCCGGGCAGGTTAGCTTTCTCTTCCGTGGAAAATGGTGTTATCTGTACATCGGTAAGTCCTGTCCCTGTTACACCGACAAGAACGATCTTTCCCTTCAATTCATATTCGGGAATTTCCTTGCTCATTACATCTATGAATGAATAATATTTAAAGGTTTGAAAAGGCCCATAATAATTAATCATGAAATTTAAGTTCTCATCGGTAGGAAGCACTATTTCATTTCCAATTTCAATTCGGTGGCCGGGAACGACAATTACTTCTTCATTTGGTATTTTCAGATGCATCCTGGCGACTTCCAGGGGTAATGACGGAAAATACATATCCTTAAAAAAAATTGCGGCTGGTGCGGACCTTATCGGCCCGTCATCATCCTGATTCACATTCAAATATCCAAATCCCCCTGCGCCATAACAGATATCTTCGAGATTCATTAGCAAGTCGTCAGCTTTTACTGACTCCTTTACATATTTCCTGTAATCGTAATCAGAGATTAAACTGCTTTTCGCATGGAACCTGAATGCGGTAGATGTATTAACATTATAATCCGCATTATATTCATTTCCGAAAAGAAA
>JAQVHJ010000436.1 GCA_028696285.1 bacterium | reverse complement strand
AAAGTACTTTGTTTCAAGCATCTTTGAATTCCACCAGTATTTATTCAAGAAATCCTCGCTGATGTATTTCTTCGAACATGTATAATAAAAGTGGAGATTATAAAAATATTCAAGGAAATCATACCGCTTCTCTTCTATGATCTTCGCTTCCACTAATTCATATGCTTTAACATAATATTTACAGTTATCTATAATATTTTTATTTTGAGATAGTGACAGGTATGCATTTATCAGGTTGAAGAATGCCTCGTCAGAATGCTGATTATACCTGTATAACTCACTGTACAGTTCAATAATCGAATCATACTGCTGCCTGCTCTTATACAATGTCTCAAGATAATATTTCGCATTTTGGTCATTGAATTCAACAATGGCAGTCTTGAGATAATCAATATACTCATCATCGGTTTGATTATTTTTTCTTTTAATTTCAAGAAATTTAGTAAGGTAATATTTTCTGTCGGAGTCTTCCTCGCTCTTCTTGAAAAACTTCCGGCATAATTCCAATGCTTTATTGTCCTGATTACTGTTGAGGTAATGGCTTATTAAAATATTTGCGGTATTATTCTGAAGAGAAATCTCCTTGATATTACTCAGATTGTCTTCTAACCTGTTGTAAATGAGGTTCCTTTCGTTGATCCTGTTTGTAGCATATAACAGGTTGTCATACTTCATGAAGAAATCCTGACGCTCATACACTACTGAAAAGAAACCTGAAATTCCGCCGGGCCGGTCCGCGATCTGAAGAAGACCGTAAGGAGCTGCCGGGGACGGCTTTAAATTCGATGATTGTAAAAGACATATCAATTTTTTTATTTCTAAATCTTTGTTCTTCTTTAATGATGAGTCTTTCAAAATCGCGGTATTAATCGCCTTTGCACAATTATAAAAATCTTTCTTTGAAAAAAGATAGTCGGTTAATTTAACCCATTTTTCTTTATCATTCAGTTTATCAACATATTTTATGAACATGGTTGTGTTGTTTTGGAAGTATGCATATTCCAGGAGTTCAAAATCCTTAAGGTCTTCTCCTCTTTGCCATCTTTTATATAATTCATCCTGATATGCATAAAAATCATCTTTAGTCTGCATCAATTCAATGTACCTGGAAACAGCACCGTAATTGAACGGGTCTTTCCTGAGATAATCCTTCAAGAGTTTTATCGCTTCTTCTGTTCTTCCCTGAATATGAAGAAGTTGGGCTTCCTTTGATATTACTTGCCCCCGATCAAACTCTTTATATGCCTGTTTTATCACCTTCTCCGCAGCAGGATAATCCTTCTGAAGAATTAGGTAATCTGTGAATTCCATATATGAATTAATGTTTGTCTTATCATATTGAATTATATTCTCAAATACTGTTTGAATTCCTTGGCGATCATCCTGTAGACTTAGTATGTCAAGCTTCCGTTTGAATATCAGCTCCGCATAAGCAGGGGATTGGTATAATAAATAATCATAGGTTTGAAGAGCATCATCATATAACTTGCGCGAAAAGAAAAGTTCCGCAATAAGGATTATGTATTCCTTTTCTTTTTCAAGCTGAGAAGCCAAGGTCAGAAATATCTTCCGGCCGGTTTCATCATCTAATGTTTTAAAATAATAACAACCCAGGAGAAATACATCCTTAATGTTCTCTTCCTTCTTAAGAAAGGCTGAATATGACCCGGGATTCTTGAGAAAATCATCTCTTGTAAAACGCTTCTTTTCAAGTTCCTTCTCTAATCCTGCCAGGTCTCTTTCAGGTATCTCCCAGTACTGATTGACCAGGTTGATCTTCGGAAAAGAATCGGTAAAAATATTAATCCGGCTTTTCTGACCAGTCTCAACAATTAAATGATAACGAAGTTCAGAAACATAAATTTCGACCGTTTCATCTTTTATCTTTTTCGGCTTCTTTATGTCTATTACTTTCTCAACTCGTTCCTTACCGTGATCAATAACCGGTGGTTTGGGTGGTTTCGGACAACTTGTTAGAAATAAAATTGAACTTGAAATGAGAAGAATTAAAAATATGATGGTTCTTCTGAGCTTCATGCTTCACCTCTGATTTTTAAGATATTTCTGATAAAGGCAGTAAAGACCATGAAAGGCCTTGTTAAATAATAGAAAAACAATTTGAAATTACTCTCTGTTTTATATATAAATCGCATCTCCCTTACAGGCGGGAAAATTTTTCTTGAAATTAAAATTAGTTTATTTAAAGGATTCTGCAATGCAAATAAGTATAGATAGGTATTTCCCTTCTCAATCCTTCCTTCAAATATCCCCTGTAATAAACGGGTCTCCAGCAATTTCAGCCGGGACTCAGGTTTAAATTCAAACCAGGAAAAATATTTATTTAGAAGATATTGTGTATATGATAAGGATTTTGTTAAATGTAATTTTTCAGCTGAAGCTTTAAGTTTTTTTAAATTTATTTTCATATTCTTAAACATTAAAATAAAATCCAAAAACCAAATCAGGCGATTGTAATAATGTTTCCGCATATGATCGGAAAATAGGAGCAGGTTCAATTCAGGTTCAAGCACAGGAACTGCAGTCCCTTCTAAATAAAACTCTGTTAAATACTCTTTAACTGAATCATAATTAATTGTTGAAATCTTTTTTCTTAGGTTACCGATATAAAAATCACCTTCATACGCAATTAAATCAAAGATTACCTGGTCATCCTTCTTAAA
>JAQVHJ010000435.1 GCA_028696285.1 bacterium | reverse complement strand
GAAAGTAAGACATTGAAAGGTTTCGGGAAAGTTCAGTTCAATAATGGATTCTGGATCAATTCAATTCCATTATTTATCGGCGGAAGAAGCGACGGGATCGGAACTCCTGCTGTTAAGGGAGATGACGGGAAATATGCGGATAAGATCAAGTTCATTGATAAGGATCTCCATGACCAGGTTGAGAAATTAATTATTCAGAAGTATAATGAACAATAAGATATTCTTGGTTTTTTTTCTTTTATTGGTTTTTTCGGCGGTTCCTGCTTTCTCTGAGGAACATGCCAAAGAAATAATTTCAGAGAGCGAAGAAGCTATTCCCCTTGAAATAGATTCTGAAGGGAAAACAGAAAAAGAGATTCCGCCGAAGACAGAAGGGCAGAAGGAAAACTTTGGAAAGAAGGTGGAACGGTTCTTTAAGGTGGAGGTTGATATTGATAAAGACCCGTCTTTACGAGATCTTCCGAAACCATATTATGTAGGTCTGAGGTCATTAGTGATTCCGGGCTGGGGGCAGTTCACAAATAGAAAGGTTCTCAAGGGTTTAGGTTTCATTTCCTTGGAAGTCGCTTGCGTTTTGGTCTTTGTTCATCTTGATTCTGTGGCTGATGAGAGATATGAACAGCATTCATTCTGGATTGAACAGGCGATTAATGCATACGAACTCGGACATTATTCCGAGTACGAAAAACTGCGAGACCTGGCAGATGACAGGTTTGAAAAATACAATCAGAATTTTCTCGGAATGAGAAATGTAATGAATACAGGAATGGTAATCTGGTTTCTCTGCGGGATAGATGCTTATATTGACGCGCATTTACGGCGGTACATGCAGGCAGAAAAATTATCAGTAGAAGTGGGGATGGAAAGGAATACCCCGAAACTTTCTTTTTGCTATAACTTTTAATAAGAGAGAGTCATGAAAAATAAAATCATTATTACACTAATATTTCTTCTCCTGTTTATAGTTATTTCCTGTCAATCAACCGCACGCCTTACTCCCGATTTAGAACAGAGACTGATTCAGAATATTAATATTTCTAAGTTCGATGAGGCTTATCAGTATCTGACAGGTTCTTCAAAAAATAATCAGGGAAACTATGCGCTTCTCCTCGCTCAATTCCTTGAAAAAAACAAAGGGAAGGTTAAAGAGAAAAATGCATCGGAATTTATCGTATTCTTAATTCATCAAGCAGAGAAAGAAAACGATAAAAAAAATCTGATCATACTCAAAAATCTCCAATATTCCCGTAAGGAATCTGATGAATTGACTCTTGAGTGGTCATTAGGAATCTTTGATTTTATAAAAAAATAAAAGATAATATTTTATATTACATTTTCTGGGGAAATGAGCGTAATTAAACCTGTAAACAGAATAAATAAACGCTCAAATTACCCCATTCTTTCCGAACCAACTCCCGTTCTGCGAAATAGTGAAAATATTCTCAAACTAAAACTTTGTTGATGATTTTTCTTTGTTTTTTATAATCATTCTAAAATAACTCTTGACTTTTTTTTATTTTTATGGTATAATTAATTCTTTTTAAAAGTAGGAATGATACAGGTGTGCAGTTTCACAAAGAATTTAATAGTTAAAGACAAGCTCAGGTACGCAAAAGGGGAGAAGCCGGATGTGGGCTGTATTCTCTGCTCTATACGGGATAATGACCCCCGGGTTCAATCTCTTGAGATTTACAGGTCACAGAGTTTTCTAATTACCTTGAACCTGTTCCCGTATAATCCGGGGCATGTAATGATCTTTCCTATCAGGCACATAGTTGATGTCCGGGATTTTACGGATTCAGAGTGGCTTGAGCTGAAGAAACTTCAGAATACGGTTTTAACTCTTTTAAATAAAGAGTACGGAGCTGAAAGTTTCAATATAGGAGTTAACCAGGGTGAATTTTCAGGAGCGAGTATTGAGCATATACATTACCATCTTGTTCCAAGGTATAAAAATGAGATAGGTATCGTGGAGATTTTATCCGGAACCAAGATTTTAGTCGAGTCACCCGATAAAACCGTTGAAAAATTGAGAAAATCAATAAAAAAGCTGATTAAGAATGAAAAATAGGAAGTTACTACTGACATTTTTGTTCGTTTCAATCGTTTTGATTGTTGCTCTCTCAGCTGAAGCAAAGTTACCTGAGACCTCAGTTTTTTATATTGAATATAGCACGGGTCCATACACCATCAGCAGTGAAGAACCGTTCAGTATTTTAATTAAGCTGGTTGATTCAACGAAGAAGGATAAGATAATTCAGCAGATTGACGGTGAATATTTCTCCAAGGACTTAACAGTGAAGTTGGGGAGATTCTCCCCGGTTGAATCAGATGCATATATAGACAGGAACACCGGCCGCGAATTCACTTTTTCAGGTATGGTTTCGCCCGAAGTAATTGCGAAAGCGCTTAAACTTGGACTTAAAGATATAGTACTTAATTTACGTTTGGTTGGGATAAATGTTGAAGATAAATCAGAATTTGCTCAAGTGTTTCCAATCTATCTGAAAATGCCAGAAGATGAGAAGACTCTTTTGAAACTGAAGGCGGATGCGAATTATTTTGCAGGGTATTATGAAGACTCGGTGAAGTATTACCGTGAGGTTTTGGAGATTTCTGAATTTAAAAGAGATTCAATGAATCTTTTCAAACTGATCATCTCAGAGATCAATGCCGGAGAGTGGGATCCTGCAA
>JAQVHJ010000434.1 GCA_028696285.1 bacterium | reverse complement strand
TGGGTTCAGTAATATTTTGAATATCTCTATTATCATTAAATTTTGTTGTTCTGAGGTTTTCCTTCATCCAAAGCTGGTTCCCTATAGTAACAGTTTTATATGTGTTGCCATCCACATCTTTTACAGTGTTGCCATGGGATTGGGCAAGACTTTCAGGGACGATGCCGGTAGCCGTTAATAAGAAAATGATCAGTGTAAGCCGGCTAAACCAAATAGTTTTTTTTAGTTCCATAGTTATTAATTCTGTTAACTCGTTTCTTTCAGAGTGTTATTCATATATTCTGATAGTTTGTCTTACCAGAACGTAAGTACAGTCTGGCCAAACCTCACGGATTCAAAAATAAAAAAAAAATTAAATGAAGGATATTGAATAGTAAAAATTGGAAGAGTAAACCTTATATGCGCTCTTTGTTATTACAACTATAAAAAGCAGATGTTTAAATAGTTTATATTACAGGTAAGTGTATACAGAGGATCCCTGATTTTACATCTGCATATTTTACAGAAGGGAACATTTTAAAATATTTTTTAATAAGGTTAAGTTTTGTTTACATAACATGGTACAGTGGTGATATTTATCTTGATTAAAATTAATAAGAATCAGTACGTTAATAGTATGTTATCTATTGCTTACAGGTAAACCATTGTAGACATAGTTCGATTATCAGGATTACTTTTGCCGCCTTAATAATTTTTAAAGAATATGTTTATTAAACATTTTGATATTAGTCGTTGTTCTATTTTTTTATCCTACCTAATCCAGACACAATAATTAATCAATTCTTTATCTGAAATTTTTATATTATGAGAAGATTATTTTTACTCTTACTCATAATGCCATTAATTGTAAAAGCTCCGGAACTAAAAGGTTTCGCACAAGATACTTTAATTAAGCATTATGAGTATAAGATTAAAGAATATGAAGATAATGAACGGATACATGAGATTAAAACCATGGAGTTTAGCATTTCATTACTAAAGGAATATATAAATCTTGTTGATCCGTCTCTGATGGAAGTCCCATTAAGGCAATTTATTCTTGAAACCGGATGGTTTAAAAGTGAACTCTTTCAAGTTTATAACAATATAGCCGGCATGAAATATCCTTACGTAAGGGAAACTACAGCAACAGGGACTGCCATGGGGTATGCAATGTACAGTCACTGGACAGACTCAGTTGATGACTATATTTACTGGAGAGATCACTGGAAAAGCAAAGGTTACAAAACTGACGATTATTATAATTTTTTAAGTGATATTAATTATTCCACATCACCTGGTTACGAAAAATTGTTAAGAGATATTGACATATAAAAATATCAAAATTTTAGATATAATTTTGGTATTAATTAATTGAGATCAATTGGGTGAGATTCGGAAAATAATCCATGTTGACATGGATGCTTTTTATGCATCGGTAGAACAGCTCGATAATCCGGGATTGAGAGGGAAGCCTGTGGCTGTGGGAGGTTCGCGGGAGAGGGGAGTGGTGGCTGCGGCAAGTTATGAGGCCCGGAGGTATGGAGTCAGATCTGCTATGTCGTCAAAACTTGCAAAGCTTAAATGTCCGGGACTCATTTTTGTCAGGCCGCGCTTTGACCGTTATAAGGAGATATCGCAAATAATCCGTTCTGTCTTTTTTGAATATACTGATCTGGTTGAACCTTTATCACTTGATGAAGCATTTCTTGATGTTACCTATGCAAAAAAGGGTAAACCTTCGGCAACCCTTATTGCAAAGGAGATCAGGCACAGGATTAAAAAGGAAACCGGATTGACCGCATCAGCAGGAGTTTCATTTAATAAATTTCTTGCCAAAACGGCGTCGGATGTGAATAAACCGGACGGATTATTTGTCATTACTCCCGTTCAGGCTCAGGAGTTTATTGACAAATTAGAGGTCAGGAGGTTTTTTGGAATTGGAAAGGTTACGGCTGAAAAACTGAATAAGATGGGTATATGGAATGGCCGTGATCTTAAAGATATCAGCAGGTTCGAATTAATAAGGTTGTTTGGTAAGGCAGGAAATTATTATTATGAGATATGCCGGGGAATAGATAACCGCCAGGTAGAACCGTTTCATGAGAGGAAATCGGTTGGGGCTGAACAAACTTTTTTGTCGGATATTTACAGTATATCCGAGTTGGAGGTTGAGTTGCTTAACATTGCTGACATTTTATGGGCCAGGTACTTAAGAGCTGGTGTAAAGGCCAAAACCCTGACACTCAAATTTAAGTATTCTGATTTTGAACAGCATACAAGAAGCAAAACTATTACCGGTTGGTTTTCCACTAATGAAATTTTTGTGTCAGAAGCGAAGGAATTACTCTATTCTCATAATTTTGCAAAAGGGATCAGGCTTTTGGGACTTACATTTTCAAATTTTGCGGAGGAGCAGATCAGGCAGCCGGTTCAGCTTACTATTGAATTTTAATTTTTAACTATAAAATTTTAAACGAATGAAGATAATTAGATATCTTGACTTTTCAGAAGAGACACACTTTGGACAACTCGATGATAATGGTAATGTATACAAAATTGAGGGAAATATCTTCGGTAGTTTCAGAACCTCGAAAGATATTTCAGAGGTGAAGAAAATACTGGCTCCGTTAGTTCCGGCTTCAATATTATGTATTGGTCTTAATTACAGACATCATGCTGAAGAAAGCAAAATGAAGATACCGGAATTTCCGATTCTCTTTTTAA
>JAQVHJ010000433.1 GCA_028696285.1 bacterium | reverse complement strand
AAAAATCTTCTGAAACGTTTCAAAAGCATACCTCTTGAAGGTAGACTCCCGCTTCTCTTCAAAAAATACTAACTCATTACTGATATCCATATTAACTCCTTTTTAAAGTGACTATTAATAACGCAATATTTATACCAGAATTAATAAAACGAATAATAATTTTTGTTGTCCTATAATACGTTAATTATATGTTGCATATTAAACTATTACTTTAATTATTGATTGTACGGGAAGGTGCATTGATTAAGTAATAGAATATTTATTTGGCAAGGCCGACAGCGCTTTGATTCATCGGAGGAGAATCTCTTCAGTCAATAATAGGCGAGATAAAAATATTAGGAAGAGGTAACCTGGGCAGAAACTTTGAACCGCATCAGTCCAATTCGGTTCCGGGTAAAAGATGGAAATATATTTTAAATATCCACCTTATTTATATTAAATTTCTTAAGGCGCAGTTCAAGAATTCTTCTGTTTGTTCCGAGGTAATCTGCAATCTCAGTATTAGAAAAACCGGGGTTAATTTTAATAGCCTTCTCAATCATTTCTTTTTCACAATTATCATAAAGTTCAGTAAGCATTTGGAATCCGTTTTTTACCGGGACCTGAAGCTTCCTGAAAATCCATTCAGGGCTCTCTTCGATATCGTTATTTCTTGAAAATGAAATAGAGAGGTCTTCAGTATTAATCTCATCTGTTTGTGAAAGGACGATTGCTCTTTCAATCATGTTCTCTAACTCTCTTACATTTCCCGGATAGTCGTAATTAAGAAGATATGCCATGGCATTCGGATTAATCCTTTTAATCTCCTTCCCGATAAGTTTGTTATAAATCCTGATAAAATACGAAACTAATAGGGGAATATCCTCTTTTCTATCGCGTAAAGGCGGTAGTTTAATCGTCACGACATTCAGTCGGAAAAATAAATCCTGTCTGAAGTTTCCCTTTTCTATTTCCTTTTCAATATCCCTGTTCGTTGTAGCGATATACCTCACAACAATCTTCTTTGTCTGAGTAGCCCCTACCCGCCTGATCTCTTTTTCCTGTATAGCTCTTAGAAGTTTTGCTTGAAGTCTTGGGGTCATTTCCGCGATTTCATCAAGAAAGAGAGTACCGTTATCAGCCAATTCGAATAGACCCGGCTTTGACTGTGTAGCCCCTGTAAAAGCAGCTTTTTCATAACCGAACAGTTCTGATTCCAGGAGTTCATCCGGAAGAGCTGCGCAGTTAATCATAATGAAGGGACCTTTTTGTTTCTCATTGGAAAAATGCAGAGCTCTCCCTATTAATTCCTTCCCTGTCCCGGACTCCCCGAGTACGAGGACATTTGCGGGGGTCCCCGCGACTCTGTCTATTAAATCAAATATCTCTCTTATCTCACGGGATTTCCCTACTATCCCCGCAAAGTTTCGCCTAAGCACCTCGTCCTTATCCCCGATTCTGTCAACTATAAGGTTATACATCTTAACTGCATTATCAATTAATTTATTCAGTTCCTTGACATCGAAAGGTTTTGTAATATAATCATACGCCCCTATTTTAATTGATTGGATAGCTGTGTCAATAGTGCCGAAGGCTGTAATTATAATCACAGGAATATCATTATTAAAATCCTTTATATGCTTCAGCACATCAATTCCGTTCATCTTCGGCATCTTCAAATCCGTGACAATACAGGATACATCATTTTTCTTTGCCATCTCAAGACCCTTAACTCCGTCTTCAGCAAGAAGAACTTCATAATTCTTCTTTTCAAGATAGAGCTGAAGGACTTCGCGCATCTTCTTCTCATCTTCAATTATTAATATCTTATCTTTCATTTTATCCTCCATTTATTATTCTGCAGGCAATATAATTGTAAACACTGTACCCTTGTTCAATACAGTTTCACAGGAAATTGAGCCGTTATGATTTTCTATTACTTTATGCGATATTGTGAGTCCCAGGCCTGTTCCCGTATCTTTCGTCGTGAAGAAAGGCTCGAAAATATGTCCTTTATCATTCTCCTTCATACCGATTCCGTTATCCTCAATCTGAATTTGAACCTGGTTGGATTTAGAAAGGTACTTCGCTGTAACCTTAATTATCCCCTTCTTTTCTTCCGGAATTGAATCAACAGCATTATCAATTAAATTAAGCATTACTTCCGAGAATTGAGCACGGTCTATCATTACCTTGGGAAGATCCTGACTGAAATCATCTATAAACTCAATCTCCTTGTCCTTTAAATTCTGCTTCCCGTATTTTATGTAAGTCTTGATCATATCCTTGAGGTCTGTATATTCCTTCTCGATCTTCTTCGGCCGGGCAAAGTTAAGAAGTTTCTCAATTACCTTTGCTAACCGGTCTGTCTCGCCAATTATAAAATCGAGAAGTTTATACGATGAATCAGACCTGTCAATATTCTCCTTAACAGAGCTGGCGGAAACCTTTATGATACCGAGCGGGTTCCTGATTTCATGCGCAATGGCCGCAGAAAACTCACCAAGAGCTGCAAGTTTCTGGCTCTGTGAAAGACGGTCTTCGAGGAATACCTTTTCCGTTACATCATCAAGAATAATCAGAATCCCTATAAAATTCTCGTCCTTATCATAAATTGAACTGAAATAAAATTCAAAGAAATATTCCTTATCCTGAATCTCAAGCTCAAAATTCTTCAGTTCAGAATAACCCGATCTCTTCTGCATGATCTCGTTAACTTTCGCATTAACATTATAC
>JAQVHJ010000432.1 GCA_028696285.1 bacterium | reverse complement strand
CTTTTTAAAACAGGCAAAAGAGAAAAATAAAATAATAAATATACATACAAAGGGAGCGGAAGAGGAAGTTCTTGACCTGTTAAAAAAGTATGATTTACCCAGGGTAATAGTTCACTGGTATTCAGGTCCTTCAGATATTTTAGACAGGTATATTGATTATGGTGCATTCCTGACAGTTGGGGTTGAACTCCTTTTTTCTGAATATATTCAGGAATTAGCTCTCAAGATCCCGGAGCATTTACTACTGACAGAAACGGATAATCCCGGAGGTTTCAGGTGGTTAACAAAAAAAGACGGGATGCCTTCTGTAATAAAACAGATAGTATCAAAGCTTGCAGAAATAAAAGAATTGAAAACGGAAAACATCGAAAGAGCTGTATTGACCAATTTCATCCGGCTTACCCGGAATGACCCTAATTTGTCAGAGATATATCAGACTCTCATTGATGAACTGATGAAATAAAATAAACTGAAATTAACTACCAGTTCACCCTTCCTAAATAAAAACATCCCCAAACAATAATAACATGATTTAAAATCTTGGTTATTTTTGAACTGATTATTTTTTCTTTAGACAATGTTTCGGGGAGTCTGTTCTAAAAAATTGCCGGAAAAACAATTGACAATCAAGGCTTGTATCTTGCGGCCGTTTCTCCTTCAATTCTAAAATACTTAAAGGTTTAATCAGATTTTGATCTAAATTAAATTTTTGCGCAAGCAGTTTTCCGAATTCAAACCTTGAAATTCTTTCCGGCCCTGCCAGATGCCACAGCTTCTGTTTAGGTTTATTTAAGATGATTTCAGTTATTCCCCTTGCCAATTCCTCAACATCAATCGGGGATCGGAATTCATCGATAAACAGGGGAGTAACCTCTTTTCTAATCAGGGATAAAACGGCAAATTCCTTCATTGTACTTAATTCCTTTGAATCATATACAAGAGATGTACGAACTATATAACCGTTATTAACTTTGATTTCATTCTCTGCAGTCAATTTAAATTTTCCATATGTAATCACAGGTTTCGGTTCATCTGATTCGGAGTATGAACCTTTTTCACCGCTAAAAACGAGGTCTGTAGATAAGAATAAAATCCCTGCATTTATTTTCCGGGCATATTGTGAGATGTTCTTAGTCCCTTTAACTATCACATCTTCCATTGAAGGTCCTTTCGAATATGCAAGATGAATAATCTGATCTATTTTTATTGAGGATAATTTCTCTTCAATATCTTTGAGAGAAGTGACATCGAGTTTAACCGGGATAGCACCCGTAATATCCGGTTTGTGGTTTAAATATCCGCAGTAAACATTAAATGAATTATGTATTAAAGACTTACATAAATATGTTCCGATAAAACCACTTCCGCCGCTGACTAAAACAGATTCAGTATTAGATTGCGACATTTCTCAGGAATTCCGCGTTCTCTTCAGGAAGTGTGACATTTATGAACATACCTGTTCCTAATTCAAATCCCGCACTCTTTGTTAATCTTGGAACAATTGCAATATACCAATGGAAGAAATCTGTTTTGTGATAATCAGTGGGAAGGCATCTTACAACAAGATTATAGTCAGGATTATTCAAACCAATATGTAGTTTAGTCAGGACAATTTTCAATGTGCGCGCAAGATCTTTCATTTCAACTTCGTTTATCTCACTGAACTGTCCCATATGACGTTTCGGGAGAATCCACATATGGAACGGTCCAAAGGAAGCATACGGGCAGAATGCAACGAATGAATCATTTTCAAGAATTACACGAGTCTTCTCTTTCAACTCCAGATTCATCATTTCGCAATAAACACAGGTTCCATTATCATCATAGTAACTCATTGATTCACGAACGCGTTCGCGAACCATTTGCGGGACCAAAGGAAGAGCAATGACCTGCGAGTGAGGGTGGATCAAGGAAGTTCCTGCAGCTGCTCCGTGATTCTTGAAGATGATAATATGCTCAACTCTTTCATCCTTCTGAAGCTCAGTATACCGCGTTTTATAAGCTTGAACAATATTAAAGACATCTCCTTCAGTCATAAATGCAATGAATTTATTATGGATAGGAGTTTCAACTATTACCTCATGAATTCCAACGCCGTTCATTGAACGGTGAATACCGTCAAATTTCCTACTCCGCCCCCCCTCAGGTGATAACGCGGGAAATTTATTCGGAACAGAACGAAGTATCCATTTATCACCATCCTTTATCTCAAAAGTCGCAGGAGGAGCAAGCTTTTCATTCCCCGGACAAAACGGGCACTTCTCATCAAATTCCGGAATTGTCTCCTCTGCCTTCTTCCCAACGAAATCCTTCGGTCTCTTTGCCCTCTCAGTAGCAATAATGACCCATTCCTTCGTCGCCATATTTTGTCTAATCTCCGGCATCTCACACTCCTTTTTTTAGTATTATCACATAATATTCTTACTTTGTCAAGTAAAATAAGGGGACGGTCCTTTCTTTATAAATAAAAATAATTTTAAATGAAGTTAACCCCTAAAAAGGTAAAGGAGTACATATTTTCAAGTATTTTTTTTAATTTTTTTTAAAATTTCCTTTTAAAATAGAAAAAAATGTAAGTAAAGGACCGTCCCCGTATACATAGTGTATAATATTTTCTGTAAAAAGATGAAGGTACAAATGATGACACTACCTCCGAAGGGGTACCCCTTCGGCAAAATTTGCAAAAAATTCATTGATTTTATTTGGCGAAATATGGTAT
>JAQVHJ010000431.1 GCA_028696285.1 bacterium | reverse complement strand
CTAAACTTGATATCAATTATTTTCATATATTTCCATATTCGAAAAAAGAGGGAACTCCCGCCGCTCAATTCAATCCTCAGGTTCATGGTAAAATAAAAAGTTCAAGAGCTGTATTATTGAAGGAACTGAATAGGAAAAAAAGAACGGAATTCATTCAAAGATTAAAAAATATTGAATTGCCTTTTTTAATAGAGATACCTCCGTCGGGCGCAGATACCCCAAAGGGAATCTCTGATAACTATTTAAGGGTTGCTTTCCCCGGAATCAATCCGTCAAATTATAATAAAATAATTAGAGGAAAAATAACAAAGACTGCGCCTTTAACAGGTTCAGTGATAAATTGAGAGAAAAAAATAAAGTGGACTTTAACATTATCTATCCTGATGTTTTAAAATTGGAGAAGGCAGAACTTCACCTTCATTTGGACGGCTCTCTGCGTTTGGAATCAATGCTCGAGATTGCAGAAGAAGAAAACATTCCCATCCCCGGCAAGAACATACTTGCAATAAAAAAACAATGCGTATTTGAGGAAGGAATTAAATCAAGTCTTACAAAATTCCTGAAATACTTCCAATTCACGCTTCAGTTCCTTCAAACAGAATCTTCTCTGTCCAGAGCTGTATATGAATTGCTTGAAGACCTGCATAAGGAAAATGTCACGGTCGCCGAAATCAGGTTTGCGCCGCACCTCCATCAATTAAAAGGCTTAACCTTGGATAAGGTCTTAAACGCAGTGATAGCAGGCCTGAATAAAGCAACAAATGAATTCCCTATTAAGGCAGGGTTTATTCTCTGCATGCTCAGAGGATTAAAACTCAAACATGCTCACGAAGTAATTGAAGTCGCGGAACAGTATTACGGAAAAGGCGTAATAGGCGTTGATCTCGCTGGCGATGAATCTAAATATCCTTTGGAACTTTATAGAAATCCGTTAATTATCGCTGTCAAAAGAGGAATTAACGTAACTGTGCATGCCGGAGAATCCGGACCTGTTGAAGAAATAAGAAAGGCTGTTTTTGAAATTGGCGCAAAAAGAATCGGCCACGGAATCGCAATTATTAAAGACCCGCCATTAATTCAAATGTTAAAAGAGAAAAAAGTCGCACTCGAAGTCTGCCCCACATCAAATGTTCAGACAAACGTTGTCAAAAGCTACCCCTTCCACCCGGTTAACCAAATATTACAAAAGGAAGGAATCGTCACTATTAACTCCGATAACAGGCTGATCTCAAACACATCCATCTCAAAAGAATTCTCTAAAATGATACACTTCTTCCACTGGACAATCGATGACGTAAAAAAAGTAATCGACAATGCATTCAACGCTTCATTTATGGTGCCTGGGTCCACAAGTAAACACTAATGGACCTTCTTTCCCGAATATTTTTATTTTCTTGCATTTTTTCTACTAAAAACAATAGTCTCCCCGTGTTATTTTATGAAAAATACTAAAATTAACTCATTATACCACAATCCTGAAATTCAACTTAATAAAAAAAATGCGATTACTTTAAAAAGAGTAAAATTAACTTTTTTTAGGATTTCTGTTCAATATTTAGATTTTTTTTGCCTGAGAATCAAAAAAAAGGTAAAAATAATCAATATTTTATGACTTCAAGAAAAAAACAACTGTTTTTGGTGTGGACTTGTGGACCCAGGCACTAACTTTCCATGGGAGTGCTTTCAATGGCTTTGATATGTTCGAGGATGTAATGTTTTAGTATTTGGTGATCTTCACCATTTATATTAATGAACTTAACACCAAGTTCATACATTCCTTCGTCGAGTGATTTTAATTTCTGTATTTTTCCATAGGCGAAAAATTCATGTTCTTTTTCAGGAATTCTTATTTTCAATTTAATATTTTTATTTACTGAAAATAGATTTTCATTTTTAAATATAATTCCGCTCCCGGCAGTATAATCTTCCTTCCATTCAGGAATCTCGTCTTCAGGAATTGTTTCGACTTCAATTTCAACTCCTTCTGAGATTTCCAGGAACTTCTCATCTTTTTCTGAAACGGTAAATACCGTTTTCTTTCCTGCTTCCTTTGCTTCGTATAAAGCTTCATCTATCTTTTTTAATAGTTGTTCAACCAAAGGAGTTTCAGGATGGAAGACACCCAATCCCCCGCTTAAACCTAAATAAATAGGTTCTTTCCTATCTAAAATTCTTATCGGATAATTTTTAAAATATTCCAAGATCTTTTCAGCAACGGTTTTCCCTCCTTCTTTCGGTGTTTCGGGGAGTATAACAAAAAATTCATCTCCTCCGAACCTCACAATAAGATCGCATGTTCTTAAATTCATACGCAGGATTCGGGAAAATTCCTTTAAAACTTCATCGCCTATCAAGTGACCGTAATTATCATTAATATCTTTAAAATTATCAAAATCAAATAAGAGGATTGAAAAAGGTTTTCCGTATCTCCTGCTCCGCGCCACTTCCTGGGCAAGAAGATCATTCAACATGTTTTTATTGTATGTCAGGGTCAGTTCATCATGATACGCGGAATTTCGAAGAGATTCTAAAAATTCATTTGAAACCAAAATCGGTGAATTTATCTTTTTATTTATGTTAATGAAATAATCGAAAACTGCAACGGATATACCGGGATCTCTACCCAGTTTTTCCATTAACAGCCAGTAATGTTTTTTTCAATTTCTCCATATATCAATTAATTCATTATCTTCTACCTTTAAATTGTCGGTAAGGGTAT
>JAQVHJ010000031.1 GCA_028696285.1 bacterium | reverse complement strand
TTGTTTCATAATTTTACGGTGAATGGTGAACTGAGAGATTGCTTCAGTCGCGTGCTTCATCGCAGTGATAAGTGAGGTTCTTGGGTTTGCAGAAAATATCATGTCATCGCATTATTGTAAGATTTATTTAGCGAAGTGAAAAGTCCTGCTTTTCCAGAGCGCAGCGAAGGAACTAGGCATGATGATCTAAATAATGGAGAAGTTCCTATTCCAATATTCTTGACATTAACATTTATTTAGAGTATAATAAAAATATCAAGACGGGCTCTTTGTTTTAAAATAAAGGTAATTATTAATCTGAATAATATTTAAATAAATTAAAAATAAAGACAATAAAAATGGTTCTAATCTTTTTTTTATTCATTCTTTTTATCATTATTCCAGGATATGTTTTTTTTCTCTTCTGCAGAAACGAGAAATTTCCTTTGGAAAGAATTTCCTCAACAATATTCTTTTCAATTAATTTCGGATTATTTATCAATGTAATATTATTCTATCTTTTTTCTTTCCTTAAAATCCCTTTAAATTCCCTTCTTTTCATATACCCCGGATTGACCATTTTACTAATTTTACTTTCTTGTAAAAAGATTGTTAAGCATATTAAAGAAATCACGCTTGATAAAAATGAATATGTTCTATTTTTTTTAATTATAATCTCTTTTATTCTATTGATGTTAAAGAAGGGGGAAATCCCGATTGATATTAATTACCTTGTGCCGGTCTCTCGGAGTCTTGGAGAAGGAATCCTTATAAATAAACAGTTCGTTTTTTTTACCGAATTATATGATCCAAGATTTTCATTCAATCCATTTTGCTATATTATATTATTAATGAAAATATTCTCAAAATATTCTCTAATTTATATTTGGAGAAACATTCCTTTTATTTGGGTATTCTCTTCTTTAATATCAATGTATTCTTTTGGCGAGCTCTTTTTCAATAATAAAAAAGCGGGAATATTCATAGTTATAATTTTTTTCCTCCATTACGGGGGATTTCTTTTTGAATTAATAGGATTTACAGCGTTTAATAAACCTTTACCACTACATTTATACGTTTATGTTCCATTGTTTTGGTTATCAATAATTAGAATGTTTAAAGAAAACAAAAAGATATTCTTTATTTCTCTTTTTATCTCGTTATGTAATTTGATTTCTTATAATCCTTTTTATTTTATTTTAGCGCTTTTGTCTGTATTTTTATTTTATCTATATGAAATCTCGAAAGACTCAAGAAAGGCATTTAAACAGATATCTTACACAGCATTGGTATTCTTAATGTCGATTCCATTTCTTTCAATAAAAATAATGATATTTTCAGGATCGAACCCCGCATTCTTTGATATCTCTGTTGCAAATACTTATTATTCATTTAGGAATGTAATATTATTTATAAATCAAAATGCCTATATTCTTAAGCCGTTCTTTCTGTTTCGAATTGATTATTCTCTTCAATCTTTAGAACAAAATTTATTTCCAATTACATCAATTGCAGCAACCATTTTAATGCCGATTTTAATAATACTGAAGAAATGGAAATATCCCGAAATCCGCTTTTTAATCTTATCTGTTGTTGGAATCATTCTCGTTGCTGAGAATCCCATAATATTCCCAATACTGACATTTTTTATATCATTAATATATTCACAGGCAATAGGAATTATAATTCCATCTTTTATAATTATAGGATTTTGTGCAACTGTTTTTTATGAATATCTTGAAACGAAATCTCGATACATTAAGCAGATTGCTCTATTTCTTTTGATTTTAGTCCTTGTCGTATTTTTCCGGTCAAACATAAAAAAGAATTATCTTTCAATAAAAGAGGATTGTTTAAACAGAGAAATATTGTATAAAATTCCTTCTCCGATTGAGTATGTAATTTCTTCTGGATTTGAAAGAAAGATGTTTCTTTCTGACCCCAAAATGAGCGACTTCATTTCAAGCTTTACAAATAATTTTGTTTTTCATGTAAACGCAACAGACAGCAACCCCAATGATCTATTTGCCTTGGAAAGAGAAAAACAATATGAAAGATTGTTAATTGAAAAAGATATTGATGTAATTAGGTATTTCTTTCTTGTAAATAAAATAGATTATTTCGTAACAGCTAAAAGTATTTCTTCTGAAAAAGAAAAAAATCTTTTAAATTTACAAAACGCATATTTTTTCAAAACAACCTGCAACACAATTCCTTTATATTTAAAAATCAAAGATGACAAATCTTTTTCTTTAGAATGGGAAGATGACGAATTCGTGATTTTAAAATTTAAGGATAAATAAATCTTGTTATTTATCCAGAACAATTATGTAATCTTTTGAAAGAAATGTTGCGAATTTATTTCCATTAATTGAAGCTCTCCATAAGAAATTAAAGAAACGATAGAGAATTGTTATTATCTTTTCAGGAAAGATGGGAATAAAATGAATTTTATTTAAATTTTTAGGCATTGATTCTGTTGCCAATTCATTAAATTTACCGGCATTTTTTGGAATAAACATCGGAAAGAGAATGTTGCTTTCTGAAAGAATTCTTTTTATCTTGAAATTGAACGGCGTAATAATTTTCTTTATTTGTGGAATAGAATATGATTTTCGAGTTCCGGAAATATCCGGCGCTCGAAATGTAAGAAGAAATTCGGTAAAAATTGCCATGATGTGCCATTTATTTCTGAATTCAAGAAACGCGCTTCCGGCCGGTTTTAAAATTTTAGAGATTTTTTGAAGCAAGAGCTTCAATTCATATAAGCTTAAATAACTGGTTACACCATAACACCAAATGTAATCAAAAGAATTATCAGGGAAATTGAAATTTTTTATTGAATCATGGTAAAACGTAATTTTTTTTCCGGATATTTCAGCTAATTGCCGGCCTTTCTCAATCATGTTTTTTGAAAAGTCGATTCCATGACATTCCAAACCTTTATCATAACATTCAAATAAAAATCTTCCGTATCCACAACCGATATCTAAAATTTTTTTTCCACTCTTAGGTGAAAAGAAATGCTTCGAAGTTTCAATACTTCCGACATTTTTACTTAAAGGATACTGCTTAATTGCATTAAAACCTATCACAGAAATCTCTTTATTTAATAAGACCGCATTATCCCAGTATTTATCCTTTTTTTTATCCAAAGCTATTTCCTCTTTTCCGCAATAACATATATTAAATATCCTGCCCCTTTAAAATATTTAAAATTCATTTTTAAAAATTCAAATGGTTTATATAAAATTCCAGAAATCTTTGAAATCGGTTTGCAATAACTAAATAAAAAAATATCAGCCATCCTTAGCATAGAAGGTAAAAATTGTAGGCTTCCTGTTTTTATAACATGAAAACCATTTTTAGATACAATATCAACCAGTTCTGTAATGGTAAAGTACTTTTCAATACCAAAAGGGAATATTGAGAAGAGTTTAAGAATTTTCACTAATAGTGGATGAAAAAACGGGTCGAAAAGGTTCGGTACCCCGACAAGGATTCTACCGTTATTTTTTAAAACACGGGACATTTCAGAAAAACTCTCTTTATAATTCTCTGAATGTTCTATTGTTCCCATTGAATAGATATAATCAAAAGTGTTATCAGAGAAGGGAAGATGAAATAGATTCGCAACGAAAAGATTTAAATCTAATCCTTTATCGATAGATTTATTTTTCGCTCTTCTTACAATATTTTCAGAAAGATCAATTCCAAAACATTCCATTCCTAATTCTGCCAACTTAAAAAGAATTCCGGTATTCAAAGCCTCATTCCATAAATCTATCTTTAAGATTTTACCTTTATTTTTCAGATCAAACCCGTCTTTAATCGCATCCATCTCTTGCTCAAGATAGTATTTTGTTGTCGGACTATCTGAATAGTCATGAAAAGAATTGGCGGCTTTCTCCCAAAAAATAATCTCGTCCTTAAAATTTTCCTTCATAAATATCTGAAACGTTTTCCTCTTTTTTAGTAAGTTCAATATCGCTTGAATTTTCTTTAATTAGATAAATGTCCGGAATAACAGTAGTGAAGTTATTTGCCCGGGACAGGGAATAAGCCCCCGCGGACTCCAATACAATAAAATCACCCCTGTCCGGTCGTGGCATTTTTACATTAATATTAAAAATATCGGAACATAAAGTTCTTCCGGCAATTGAATATTTAAAAGATTTTTTCCCATGTAGTTTTGAAATATTTATTATTCTTCTATTTAATCCGAGAAAATTCTCCGGGAGATAGTTAACGCTGGCATCGACAAAAATCCACTTCTCCTTTACGGAAAAAATTCTTGAAACTAAAATTCCGGCATCACCGACAATATACCTGCCCGGTTGATAAATAATTTCTAAATCAATATTATTCTTTTTAAAAAGAGAAGAGATTTCTCTGTTTAGTTCAGAGATAAAATTGTCATTTATTTCTTTACGCTTCAAATTCATTCCAAAAAACCTGAAAAGAATAGACATAAATGAATTCTTTCTTATCCCTTTCGCCGGAAATCCACCACCGATATTTATATGTTTAATATCTTTAAGATTATGCTTTTTAATTAAACAAATAATCTTTTTGATTGCAGATAAATATGCGGAAACGTTATTTAATTGAGAACCAAGATGGAACGCAAAGCCCGACAGCTTAAGATTCTTAAAAGAAGAGATGTCTTTAAGAAGTCTTTTTATCTCTTCATTGCTAAATCCGAAACGGTCAGTAAAAAGATAGTTTATTTTATAAAATATATTCCCGGAAAAGAAATTAAGACGTGGAGAGATTTTTAAAAATCTATTATTTTCTTGTGCAAGCCTATTTAACAATACCGCTTGTTCATATGAATCTATGTTGAAGAGTTCGACACCGGCGTTAATTGCAGAAAGAATGTCTTTTTCTTCATAAACAGGTCCATCGAAGGAGAGATCTTTTCCTTCAAAGCCGCTTGTCAAAGCAGCAGATAATTCTAGGCCAGAAGAAACGGAAGCATGATTAATATTATTTTTAACGATGTTTAATATAAAACGATTAAAATTTGTCTTGACCGAATAATAAATTTTTATTTTTAGGTTTGATTCCTTTGCCGCATTGAAAAGAATATCTATATTATCATTGATTATTTTTTCTGAAAAGATAAAGAAAGGCGTGTTATGTTGCTCAGAGAATGTATTTAAATTTACTGTGGAAAAGAAGAATGGTTGTTGACAATTATTGTCAATAAAGCGAACAATGCCCTCTTTGTTTATGCTGTATTCCGTTTTGCATTGAGAACAGGCGATCAAGAACGAATGGATATCAAAAGAATTATTATGGCATTTGGGACAAATGAGAACCTTGTTTTTTATTAGGTTTTCCAGGTCGAGATTATTTTTTATATTCATACTTATTCTTTGGTTTAAATAGTATTATATCATATTTATTTTTTTTTATCAAGAAGGATCTCCGATCTTCCATAAAGAGTCTTTCACGGTTTTGCCGGATAAAGCCATCTCAACAGATGAAATGGCAGTAAGAACAACCTGATCGAGATTCAAATATCTATGCATGCCGTTCCGTCCGATTGGGTAAAGATTTTTTATGTTGTTTAAATATGAGTGAATTTTATCCAGGTCAATAAAAGAGCCGGAATATACAGGATAAGCCTTTGTCTTTCTAATAATCGTTGAATCAACGACATCTTGTTCTGTTAAGATGTTAATCTTTTTTAATTCATTGATTGCATTTTTTATTATTTCCTTATCCGGTTTATTCCAAAATAGATCTCCTTCGTTGCAGAAATATTCAACGCCAATCCAATTTAAATCTTTTTCTTTATTTAAAAAAGGACTCCAGTTGTCAAATATCTGAAGTCTTGCAAGTTTGACTTCAGGAGTGTTTATATATACCCATTCATAATTATATGGCTTTTTTACAGGAAGGGAAAATTTCTTCACAAGAAAAGGTACAATAACATAATCTCGGTACTGAAGATGAGCTGCAATTTTAAATAGATTTTCTTCGCTTGTTTTCTTTGGAAAATAATTAAATAAATCCTTTATCGGAATTGATGAAAAAACAAATTCCGGAGAATATTCTTTTTTTTCCATTGTTTTATTATTAATTATGATGATTTTTTTTATTTCGTTATTTTCAACCTGAATTTCAGAAATGGAATGATTATACATGAATTTTGTATTTGAATCTGATACTCTACGATGCACTTCTTCCCAAAATGCCCCCGGCCCCAATTTTGGATATAGAAATGTTTCCCCTTCCTCCAGGGCAGAAAGGGTATAGGCGGTTTTTTTTCGGGAAAAGTTTTTTAACGAGTTTAAAAGAATGCTTCTAATTGAAATGGGATCAATTCTTTGATCTGCCCACTCCGGTTTAATTTTATTTGAAGGGATTCCCCAGACTTTTAAGGTGTATTCCTTAAAAAATAATTCATATAGTTTTTTTCCAAACCTTGAGATCAGTATTTCTTCTAAATTAGTTATTTCCTTTTTCTTTTTAAAGCGTTCCTTTAAATAATCCCGAATTATATTGAGAAAGTTGTAGAAGCCTAATTTCCAAAGCAGACTTACCTGCAATCTAATTGGATAGTCAAACATTTTTTGATTGAAAAGAATTGCAACTTCTCTTTTTTTTATCAAAAATTTTGAATTATTTTCCTTCTTTAATTCGAACGGGTAAATTTCATTCCAAAATTGAATTACTCTTTTATACCCTGTATAGAACCGATGTCCTCCAATATCAATGATTTTATCCTTGAAATAGATATTTTGTGATAACCCTCCGACGGAAGGAGAATTCTCAACAACAACAATCGGACTTTCTATTTTCTTGCTTAGCTCATACGCAACGGTTAATCCGGCAGGGCCGGCACCAATAATAAGGATGGGTTTTTGTTTCATGTAAAACACCGCATTTTGAATTATTATAAGTGATAAGAGAAAATTTGTCAAGATAAAATTCTCCTTATAAGACTTGACTTTAATGTCAATTTTATGGTATAGTTATATCAAATTTGCAGGAAAAAATTGAAAATTTTGTTGATTTTACCCCCTTCTTTGGATTCTGCCTATGAAGAATCTGATATGTACGAGACAATGATGGAGGAGGCGGGTTCTTATCCACCCCTTGGTTTGTTATATGTTGCCACGTATGCTAAGGTCGTGCATAATTTTCAAGTTAAGGTGATTGATTCAATTACTGAAAAACTTGACTATAGCAACATAAGTGAAATAATCACAAAATATGACCCGGATATTCTTGGGATTTCCATGACAACAGATTTTCAATTATCAGGATTCAAATGTGCCGCTTTAGCAAAATCGTTAAAGAAAGAGATTCTTGTTGTTGCCGGTGGACCGCATGTTCAAATTTACCCCAAAGAAACGATTAGTAAAGAGAATATTGATTTTATTATTTTTGGAGAAGGTGAAATTGCATTCAGCGAACTTATTTTGACTTTGTCAGGAAAGAGGAATAAGTCTCCCGAAGAAATTATGGGTGTGTTTAGTAAAAAGAATATTTCCAAGACAATGACCCGCGTGAAAATTGACGACTTGAACTCTCTCCCTTTTCCAGATAGAAGATTTCTGAAATTGGATCATTATAAAAATTTTCTTTCATTTTCAAACCCGATTACTACCATGATGACATCAAGGGGGTGTGCATTCAACTGTAATTACTGCAACAGTATTGAACGTGCACAAAAAGTACGGCTGCGTTCTCCGGAAAATATAATAAATGAATTCAAGGAGATAAAAAAAATCGGAATAAATGATGTGATTATTTTTGATGAAAATTTCATGTATGACATTGAAAGAGTCTTTGAAATTTGCAATGGTTTAAAAAAAGAAAAACTGCAGATGCGCTGGCATTGCAGAAGTAGAATTGATATGAAGATAACTCAAGATTTACTATATCTGATGAAGGAGTCCGGGTGTTACATGATTCAGTTTGGTATAGAAGCGGGAACCCCAAGAATACAAAAATTAATTAACAAGAATCTTGATTTAGAGAAGGTGAGAAAAGTTGTTAATATGGTAAAAAATGCCGGGATCTATACGTTTGGGAATTTTATGATCGGTCTTCCGACAGAGAGCGAGGACGAAATGATGGCAAGTATTAAGTTTGCAGAAAGTTTAAACTTGGATTATGTTCCATTTTATATTTTCAGCCCAATCCCGGACAGTAATTTCTATTTAAATGCTCTAAAAGAAGGAACAATAGAAAAGGACTATTGGAGAGAATATTCCGAAGATCCTTATAATAAAAAATTACCCAATTATTATTGGCCAAAGCATGATCCAGACCAGCTAAGGAAAATCTATAAAAAAGCATTCAGGAAATTTTATCTTAATCCGAAATATTTATTAAGGGCATTAATTCGAAAACAAAGTTATAAACAGAAAATTTGGCAGATAAAATCAGGGATAAAACTTTTATTTGGATAAACATTATGTTATACAAAAAACTTTCGATAATTATTCCTATTTATAATGAACAAAATACAATAAAAGAAATTATTGAAAAAGTACTAAATGTAAAGCTCCCCCTGGAAAAGGAGATTATCGTTGTTGATGATGGTTCTACTGATCGGAGCGTTGAAGTGGTTAAGGAATTCAGGGATAATATGATTCAGCTTCATTGTTCAATGATAAATTTTGGGAAAGGAGCCGCTGTAAGGGTAGGATTTAAATATGCAACGGGTGATATTATTATTATTCAAGATGCAGATTTGGAATTAGAGCCAAGTGAATACCCAATATTATTAGAGCCAATTTTATCAGGGAAAAGTGATGTGGTTTATGGAACAAGATTTTATAAAGGCGCCAAGAATAAAGGAAATATTTTAAATTATTTGGGAAATAAATTTCTTGTATTTGTAACAAACATTTTATTTAGAGCTAAAATTACAGATATTGAAACAGCATATAAATTGTTTAAAAAGGAAATTGTGGATAACATGACTTTAGATAGCTTAAAGTTTGACATAGAACCGGAAATAACAGCAAAATTACTGAAAAAGAAATATAAAATTCAAGAAGTTCCTATTTCATATAATCCGAGGACAATTAAAGAAGGAAAAAAGATTGATTGGAAAGACGGATTTAAAGCCCTTTATATTCTTTTTAAAATTAAACTATCTTAAAAACTTATTCTTTAATAAATTTAATATTTTTTTTCTTTAAAAGTTTGTTTAAAAAACCAAATCGGAAATGATTAATAGACAGATCTAAATCATCTTTATGAATTCCGTAATCAATTAAATCCTTTTGAATTATTTTGAATCTTGGTTTATGATCATTTAAGCATCTTTTTAACGCTTCTTCTCTCGTGATCTGATTTTCTCTGATCATTTTACTGTAAATCTCGTCATGTTCTGTAAAACCGACGATATTCAAATATAAATAATTAATCAAAGGGTATGCCGCATCATCAATTCTCCATGTGGTCGTTGTGTCATCTGCTCCCTTCCAGCCTATCTCACGAATTGTCTTTAAAATTTTTTCTTCTTCCCAATAATTATAATCCCAGAAACCTAAATACTCAATACCTTTCGGCCGGAATAATTTTTCGAAAAAAAAGATCAGATACCCTTTTGCATATTCGGAAAAGATGGAAAACCGGTAATTATACGGATTTTTTAAATATTCCCAAAGATACTTGTAGAATATTTTAAATTTTTGTCCAAATGTAAAACGCCAGTATATATCAGGAAAAACACCCATATATCCAAGCTTAAAAAAATCCTGTTCAAAAGCGCTGGTTCCGATAACATTCCCGCCAAGAATTGCTCTTATTCCTTGCCTTGCTGCGAATTGGGACATTTTAAGATTCATTGTCTTATCCCCGCTGTTTAAAACAGGAATAATAGTATTGATGGAAGGTTTCTTTACCCAACCCCGAAATTTAATCCGAACATTATTCTTTAAAGTGTTAACTTTTTCTTCTGAATATTTAATATATTCATGTTTTACATTAAGATTTTTAGTAATAGTAGAAATGTTTTCATATGCTTCAGGAAGAAGAAACCCATGATCTACTGTTACAGCCAAGACATTCATTTTATATTTTGTTACCATTTGCTGAAGAACATAGGAGCTGTCTCTTCCTCCGCTTATTGGAACAATACAGTCAAATTCAGATCTTCCTTTTAGTCTTTTTAATATATCAAAAAATTTATCATCACCCAATGGAGTTATTTTTTGATGCGAATTACAATAATTACAGACCCCTTCCTTATCAAACACAATCCCGGGGTAGGTTATTGGTAGAAGGCATTTAGTGCATCGCTGCATTTCAGTGAAAAATTGATCAATATTATTTGAAGAATATATTATCATATATTTATCATTTTATGTCAGTGTATTTAATGAATTTATTTATCTCTTTTTCTGATGTAATAATTTTTTTGAGCATTATCTTTTCTTCTTCAAGGAAAAGCTCTTTATGGTATAGGGTAATGAATTTGTTAAGGTTTTTTATTTCAATCTCGTAATCAGTATTCATTGTTTAATCCGTATTTTTAGTTTGAATACAGGTTATTATACTAAAAAACCGAATTATTGTCAAGTGAAACTATGATTGGTGAACGGGAAGCGGTGAACAGTAGTCAGTAATCTGTTGAGATTGCTTCAGTCGATTGCTGGTCCAATCTCCTTCGCAATGACTAATAACGTTTTTATGTTTGCAAACATTTGTATGTCATTGCGAGCGAAAGCATGAAGTGCTTGAGCGTGGCAATCTGTGCGGGTGAACAGTAGTCAGTAATCTGTTGAGATTGCTTCGGTTGATTGCTGGCGCAATCTCCTTCGCAATGACCAATAACGTTTTTATATTTGCAAACATTTGAATGTCATCGCGAGCGAAGCGCAGCGATCTTAGATTGCTTCTATTTCCGAACGTTGTCACAAGAAGAGTATTGAAATTTTTTATTTGACAAATTACGAAATATCAATTATAATATTATCAGGATAATCAATATGAATTTAAAGAGAAAGCTTAATTTACTGGATGTTTACTGTCTTGCCTCAGGTGCGATGATCAGTTCCGGGCTTTTTGTCTTACCCGGTCTCGCTCACGCGAAGGCGGGGCCGGCTGTTTTTGTTTCGTATTTATTTGCGGCTATTCTGGCTTCAACGGGGATGCTGAGCCAGGCAGAGCTTGTCTCCGCAATGCCGAAGGCAGGTGGAACATATTTTTATGTAAAAAGAAGTATGGGTCCTGCGGTAGGAACGGTTGACGGGATTCTCACGTGGTTCTCGCTTTCACTTAAAAGCGCTTTTGCCTTAGTGGGTATGGCAGCTTTTACTCAAATGATAATTCCTTGGGATATTAGGATAATAGGGATTGCCTTATGCATATTTTTTATCGCCTTGAACATCTTTGGAGTTAAGGAAACAGGAAGTTTCCAGGTTATTCTTGTAATAGGATTATTCGGCCTGCTAATCTTCTATATTGCGAAGGGATTTTCCGCAATAAATGTTGATCACTTTCACAATTATAATCCGCATGGATGGCCTGCCATTTTTTCAACCGCTGGTTTTGTTTTCGTTTCTTTCGGGGGATTATTAAAAATAGCAAGCGTGGCAGAGGAAGTAAAGGATCCGGCAAAAACAGTCCCCCTTGCGATGATACTTTCTCTTGTTAGCGTAAGTAT
>JAQVHJ010000430.1 GCA_028696285.1 bacterium | reverse complement strand
CCCGATTAGGGGAGCAAACTCAAACTTGAATCTCTGACTGAGATTTCCTGAGGAAATCTTTCCGGAGGGATAGAACGGTATTAGCCCACCATTTCAATGGTGGGTGTGAATGCAGAAAAAGGATCTCGAGAAGTTCAGAATAATTTAATAATGCAAAATATTATTAATGTAATGCTTTTCCCACATTACATTTCGAATCACGGATCACGATTCACGAATCACGTCTTCCGCTGACCAAAAATGTATTATCTTATTAAGTTAATCTCGAAATTAATCTGAATGATACTCAAATTCAAAATCATCCACTATCACGGTATCTCCCTCTTGAATCCCGTGATTACGCAATGATTCATCTATCTTAAGCTTCTTCAATTGTGAATTGAAAAACATTAAGGCATCCCTTTGCTTAAAATCAATCTGCTTTATTAATTTACTCAATGCTTTACAAGATATATGGTAATAACCATCTTCATCAACTTCTATTGTAAAATCCTTTTCGGGTTCAACCTTGATCAGAATTAAATCTTTCCCTGACTGAGATGTCTGCTTGGGCTTTTTATTCACATCTTCAAATATCTCACCCAACTTACGCTTTAAAGGCAGGATTCCTTCCCCTGTAACTGCGGATATCATTAAGAAGGGAATCTTTTTCTCATTAAAATAATCTTCGACTTCCTTCCCTGCTGCTCTTGCATCAGGAATATCTATTTTATTCCCTACAACAATCTCAGGGAGTTCCGCTAACTCTTTCTTGTAATTAATTAACTCTTCTCTTACAACCGCATATTCCGTCAACGGCCCGCGGCCTTCAAGAACACAGCTCAGATCAAGTAAATGACAGATTATCTTTGTTCTTTCTACATGCTTTAAAAATTTAGTTCCTAAACCTGCACCGTCGGAAGCACCCTGAATCAACCCTGGAATATCTGCAATTACAAAACTCTTATACTCCTGATACTTAACAACACCAAGATTGGGGGTCAATGATGTGAAAGGATAATCGGCTATCTTCGGTTTTGCTGAAGATAATTTTGAAATCAATGTTGACTTCCCCGCATTCGGAAAACCGATTATCGCAATATCAGCCAGCAGTTTCAATTCCAGGCGAATTACTAACTCATCACCCGGAACTCCTTTTAATGCTAAATTAGGAAAACGGAATTTATCCGAAACAAAAGCTGAATTCCCTGCCCCGCCATTTCCACCCGAAACAATTTTTATCTTAAGCCCGGATTTATCTAAATCTGCAATCAATTCCCCGGTCTCATCATTAAATATAACGGTTCCAATCGGAACAAATATCTCTAGATCTTCACCATTCCGGCCATGCTTCATGTTCTTCCCGCCATTCCCACCGTTACTCGCGCGAAAACTCTTCCTGGTAACTAGATCTACAAATGTATTTTTTTCTTCGGTTGAAATGATATAAACAGAACCGCCGTTGCCGCCGCAACCACCGGCAGGAACTCCCTTCGGATTATATATATCTTTATTGAAGTGAACACAACCATTACCGCCTACTCCGGCTGTAACCTTAATTCGGACTGAATCGTAGAACAAGTATTACACCGCTAAGGTTATGATTGCTCTTGAGGAATTATTTCTATGTATTTTTTATTTTCGTGCCGAGTAATAAATTTTACAATACCGTCTTTTAATGCAAATAATGTGTCATCGGAACCCTTACCCACATTCTTTCCCGGATGAAACTTCGTCCCACGCTGACGGACTATTATTGTACCGGCTTTCGCTGTCTGTCCCGAGAAAACCTTGACCCCTAAATATTTCGGTTTGCTGTCTCGACCGTTTCTTGAACTTCCTTGTCCTTTCTTATGCGCCATGACTAAAACTCCTATTGCTGGATATTTTCAATTTTTAAAACTGAATATTTCTGGCGATGGCCTCTCTTCGTCTTTGAATCTTTTCTTCTTCTGTAATGGAAAATTATCGTCTTCTCACCTTTCTCTTCCTCTTTAAGTACCTTTGCCAGAACTTTCGAATTAGCTGTCGGTTTAATGCTGTTGTTCGAATCATCTATCAGCAACTTGACATCATTAAACTCAACAGTCTCTCCGGTCGGCTTATGAAGAAGCTCAACCTTAATGATATCTCCCTTTGTAACTTTATACTGCTTACTTCCGGTCTGTATTACTGCATACATGTTATTAACCTCCAGATTAACATTAATTTTTGAATTATATCATAAAAGATAAAAAAAGTCAAGCAAAAACCTTGACCTTATAAAAAAAAATTACAAAAAAAAAGGTCCCGCCCGGTCTGCGGATGAGAGGGAATTAGGGATGCTAAATTAAGGATGGGAACAGACAAGGCGGAACCAAAATTATTTAAAGAACTGTTTCTTGTGTTTCTAATTATAAACTTATTTTGCCCAACCATATAATTATATCATATAAAAATTGAAAATGCAAGTTTTTTTTGAAATATTTTATTTTTTTTAACAGAATAAAATTAACGGTTTAATAAAAGCTTACGTACCGCCTCTACCCTGTTGACTGAAGATAACTTTGCATAGATATGCGACATGTGCGCTTTCACTGTCTTCTCCGTAATATTTAGTTTCTGCCCGATCTCTTTATTCGTCAATCCTTCTATTAGGAAATCGCAAACACGCCTCTCCTGCTCTGTAAAATTAAAAGACTTCCAACTCTCTGTTTTCTTCTCCGCAATTGAATCTATTATATCAAATATAATATCTCTCGGATATATGAATTTACC
>JAQVHJ010000429.1 GCA_028696285.1 bacterium | reverse complement strand
TAGGGGATTCTAACCCCCCGCCTTCTGTAGTGTGCTTCAGGGTAATAGGAAATTCAACAAAGCACGTCTATACCCCGCATACTATACCGAGGGTTATCTGGGACTTTACCGATTACGAAAATAATATTCAGAATTCATATCTGGTTGTTCTCTCAACCGATCCCGGGTTCACAACCCTGCTCTGGAATACGGGCTGGGTGGCTTCTGCTCAGAAGCATGTTGATTATAACGGAACATATAACCTGGAGAGAAATACAGAGTATTACCTTAAATTAAAAGTCTCTGACGGCTGCGAATATTCTGAAGTGAATACGTGTTCATTTATCATTAATGACCGGCCTTCAATCGCGGTTACAAAACCCGGGAATGGAACAGAGATTGTTTATACCGATTACGAAATTAAATGGAATGATTCCGATTCGGATAATAACGCTTCAATTTCATTGTATTACTGCAAGGAGAATACCGGGAATACCGGGACCTTGATCATCAGCGGGATCAGTGAGAATCCGGACGGGGCAGGGGATATTTATAAATGGGATATCTCCGGGATCCCGGAAGGGGAGTATTACATCCTCGCTGAAATTACCGACGGATACTATAAAGTATATGATTACAGTTCCGGAAAGATCCAGGTGAAGCATTCAGCAGATGACCTTAATAATGTAATTGCATATCCGAACCCGTGTAAACAGCCGACAGTAAAATTCAAGGGCCTTACATTAAATACAAAGATCTGCCTGTATTCTATTTCAGGCGAACTGATAAAGGAAGAAGAAACAGACCTGTTCGAATATGAAATGGACATCTCCGGCCTCGCATCCGGAGTCTACCTCTATACCGTTGAAAATCAGAACCAGAAGAAGAACGGGAAAATTGCGGTATTACGGTAAATGGTAAACGGTAAACGGTAAACGGTGAACGGTGAACGGTGAACGGTGAACTGTGATTCGAAGGAAAGTCATTGCGAAGGAAGGATGAGTACAAGCATCCTGACCGTGGCAATCCCGAATATCATACAAACATTAGATACGCACTGTAGGGGCGAAGGGTCTTCGCCCGTATCTTATGAATAAAATACTTCTTCAGGTTGAAAATATAACATTTCTGCACTTATTGCAGATATTTAAATCGATAGATACTTTATAATCAATTCACATTCCACTCTCCACTATGATAAAAATGAAAGAACCGTCCCTGTTTTTTTTTAATATGCTCCGCAATCCGGCAATTTTACACTGTTTAATGTTGATTTTTATAATTATTTGTTGGGAAGGATAATGAATTTATTTCTTTAAATTATCGATCATGTATTTTATACTGGTAATTGAATCTTTGGAATATTCTTTCTTCAGATATTCCAGAGCTTTCTTTTTATATTCAGCTTTGGGTATTACTGTAAATAATTCATAAAACAATTCACCGTAATTAGATTTTTTCTTTTCAATAAATTTTAAAAACAGCTTTTCTGAATTCTTCTTTCTTTTTATAATTGATAGTTTCATTTCTATTACCTTGAATAAAAAACCGTATTGAGGATTTTTCACTACCTTTTGAATTTTTATAGCTTCAAAGTAATTCCTTTCTGCCTCGTCATACTGTTTCATTTCAATTAACTCTCTTACCATCCCGTGCAAAGCCTGAAGAAGAATGAATTTAGTATTTCCCTTCTCACTTATTTTCACGGATTCACGGTAGTAGTAAAGAGATTTTTTTTGGTTATTCATATAGTGCCAATACTTACCAAGGTGAATATAAGCCAGGCTTAAAGCCTCGAAATAATTATTTTCTTTTGCTATTTCCACCTGTTTATTGAAGCATCTTAGAGCGTCTTTCATTTTTCCTGTTTCAAGATATGATTCACCAAGATTTGAATATGCATATGTGAGATTAAAAATGGCTCCGGTTTTTTCTAATTCTTGAATCAATTCATTCGAAATGCGAATACTTTCTGAATATTCTCTCCTTGCCATGTGATTAACAACTAAGTTATTCAGAAGGATGTTATAGTTTTTTGTGTCTCCTATTTCCTTCGCAAGATAAATTCCCCTTTTTATATGTTTGGCAACAGCATCAAACTTACCCTTATTTGAATACATATTCCCCAGGTTTAAATTTATTAGAAGAAGACTCCGTTTATCTCCGATTTTTTCGGCAATTTTACGGACTTTATTAAAGTAATTAACTGCAGTTTTAAATCTCATCTGCTGAATTGAAATGGTTCCCAGACTTCCGTAGCCTGCGCATATCGCATGATGATGATTTATCTTTTTTGCAATAATTAAAAGGTCCTTAAAATATTTCTCTGCCATTGGGATTATTCCCCTGTGCATGTAATTAACACCGATATTTAAAAGAATCCTGGTAAGCTCTTTATATTCTTTTAATTTAACGATTTTCTTTTGAGCGCTCAGTAAATATTCAAGCCCTTCTTCTGCTTTTCCGGTAAACAGAAGGCAACGTCCTGTTAACGAGTCAGCTACCCCGATACCTTTTCCATATTTAATTCTTTCCGCTTCCTTTCTCCCGTCCTGGAATATCTTTATGGCATCATTGAAATTGCCGGTATTGGATATGACGTCACCTATCGCAAGAATAGAATCCACTCTTCTTTCCCGCGCTTCCCTTGATTTCAATTTATCGCATAATATTTTCGCATTATTAAATGCATCTCTTGATTCCTTCCACATTCCCTGGTTAACGAACAATGTTCCCAGATTAAATAAAATCCTTGATT
>JAQVHJ010000428.1 GCA_028696285.1 bacterium | reverse complement strand
ATTCCTTCTTCAAGCAGTCCCAATACCCGGGTTTATTTTATTCATAACAGTTCCGGAACCTTCCCGGGACTTTATAGAATTGATGAAGATACGGGATTCAGTATAACTCACCGTGTAACACCGGGAATATTAACAGAACCGGGGGCAGAATGGAAAAGTATCTCTTATGATCACACAAAAGATGTCATATTCCTTCTATATATAAATTCTGATAAGAAAACATTCGGGATAAGAACAATAAATGCTAATTCCGAAACATTGATTGATGAATTTGAAATACTTGAAATATCAACAACCGGCCATAGTATTGCAGTTAAAGATTCATCTGCTTTAAATCCGCTGATAGCTACTCGGTTATACGTGCCCGGAATAAATGTCTGCAACAGGTTCACTTATAGTCAAGATTTCTTACCCGGAAATGGTGTATTGGAAATAGATTTATCAATAGGAAACCCCAGCTTTATTTTCCTCTGGCTCGGTGATATTGAAGCGGCTCTCACTGATTTTATTTTTACAGCAGACAGGGGCATCTTCCCGCAACCGACTTCTAATATGTATGGGCTTATTGATTTTGAGAGTATTAATATCTTCGGAAAGGTTATCTCATATAATATCGGGGTATGGGGAACGGGTGCAACGAATCTCTTTGAACCGAGAGGAACTTCACTTTTATACAACTACAATGAAAATAAACATCAGTTCTACTGTGTAAACAGGAGTACTGATATCTATTCAAATTACGGGAAGATCTTCCGGTTTGATGAAATGGCTACAGGCTTTTCTACCGTTGAGTACTATACCGGCTTAAGTAATCCTGTCGGGATGGATTCATTTTATACATGGCTCTTAACCATAGAAAATAACCCTGCAACCAATCAATCCCGTGTATTGATGATAGACACTCATGTCAACTCCCCCACCGCTACAATACCGACGGAGTTCGCTGTTTCTGAATACCGCTCTGAGCTGGATGATCCTGTTGACCTGGCAATGGATTATATCGGAAGAATTTATGTTCTTAACAAGGATTCCGTTGTGATGTTCTTCCTCAATCCAGAAACTTGGCAGATTGATTTTATCCGCGAGTTTCCGGGAGTTGCAGATATCCCCATTAAAAGTTTCGGAGGGATCGCTGTTGATTCCTACGGAAAGATCTATGTTGCTAATAACGGGGACGGATTTATTTATACATTTAATCCCCAGGGAGAGATATTAACAAAATTCGGTAACGGTATCGGGTGGCGCAAATCTAATTTTAAAAGAATAGAAGGAATAGATTTCGATTCTGACGGAAATCTTTGGATTTCAGATTCAGGTAATCACAGGTATCAGCAAGTTTCTTTATATTACACCGGGATCGAGCAGGAGATTGTAACCATAACAGATAATGTCGGCGCGCCGTATGTATCCTTATTCTCTGTATCCCGGGAAGAACCGGTCATCGCAGGACCCTTGGAAATCTCCGTTGGATTCTCAGAAGCAATGGATACCGCTTACACACCTGAGGTTTACGTCATTGATAAGGAATTCGGAAATATTCATCCTGTAACTCAAACATCTTACACAGGGAATAACTGGACAGGAACTTTAACTATCCAGCCAAACTTCGGTAATGGAAAAGCAACTGTTATAATAAGAAACGCAAAAGACCTTGACGGTCATTATATAGAAGACACTAATAAATTTTTTAAGGTCAATACGAATGTATCTGATATTATTTCTAACTTGACCAACTTCCCGAATCCGTTCTCACCGCTTAAATCAACGACAAGAATTCAATACTATCTTAACCAGCCTGCATTCATTACGATTGAATTAATTGATCTGAGCGGAAGGTTGGTGAAGAAAAAAGAGATCTCCCCCGGACAGGTTGGAGCAAAGGAAGGGTTTGACAATTACTTCGACTGGGATGGCAAGACTGATTCCGGAGTAATCGTCCAGAATGGTGTTTACATTCTTCAAATCACTGCAAAAGGCGCTAAGACCGGTGATAAAATGGTTCTCAAGAGAAAGGTTGCGGTGATGAAATGAAAAACAAAATTAAGTTAACCATACTCTCCTTTTTGATTTTCACGATTATTCTCCCTTCATTCTCTGAAGAGGGCGGAATACTGGATCCCATATTTAATGTTGCCGGGAGCGCGAGAATCCTTGCGATGGGTAATGCATTTGCAGGACTTGCAGACGAACCCGGGGCTATGCTTTATAATCCTGCAGGGTTAACCCAGCTTAAGTTGAGGGGGTTTGTATTTGAGACATTGGCCTTAGATGATACTTCCATTCAATATAATTCATTAGGGTATGTTAACCCGTTAGGAAAAAAGGGCATCTTCACACTTGGTATCTACAACCTTACCGTAACCGGTATTGAAGGAAGGGATGAATTTAATAATTTAACAGAGAAATTTTCGTACCAGAAGAATCTTACGTCCTTCGGCTTGGGCTGGAATTTCAAAAAGGAATGGGCGATTGGAACGAACCTTCTTATCATGAATGAAAAGATGCTTGATAAGGAAGCATCCGGTTTCGGCGGAGACTTATCATTCTTTTACAGGCCATTCAATGAATTCACTGTTCAAATAAACGAGTCGAAGTTAAGGGCAGAAGATTTATTAAACTCTATTACATCCGAACTGTATTCAGAACTGCATCTTTTAATTGATAAGAAGGAATACGGTCAGGCAATCGCAATGATTCCCGGCGTGTTATCTATCGATCCATTCAATCCGAAAATCATTCA
>JAQVHJ010000427.1 GCA_028696285.1 bacterium | reverse complement strand
GTACCAATAAAAAAAATCAAATAGACAAACAGACACTCCATTTCTAAAATCTATTAATTTTTTTCGTGATAGTGTTTTGATTTCTCTTGTTTTTTTATAATCATCTTTAACGTAAAAGTATATCATTCTTATTATTTGTTTAAGCCTAAGGTTTAAGTTGGGATTACGTTTTTTGAGATTCTCCGATTTGGGAATTTTCCAACTCTCGATCACATTACCACCTACACATTTATTAAAGACATTCTCGCTAAAAACTACCTCTTTGCTTATTAGCATTCTTTTAAAATCCTTTGACACGTCACCGTGATTTTTTCTGAAATATCTTTCATCACCAGACATTAAATAACCCAATATTAGTAGACAATTAAAAATCAAATAATAACTTTTTACCGGGATCCAGGACGAACAGATAATGGAGTACTCGTGGAAGGAACGGACGATTTTGAATTCTTGGACAAGATTATCTCTTGTTAGACTGATTAATTTTAACTTACTCTGGAGATCTCTGGTAACAATAGCTTTATTTTCGGATTGCTTGCATTCTAACTTTATTTTTTCAGAGAATTTCTCAAGGCATTGTAGATAATTAGAGTGGGTTATAAAATCGGGAAAGTTTAAGATTGGATTATCGGGTTCCGATTCGCCCTCTGGTAAGAAATTCATTATCGCCCTTTATAATTTTTGAGTTTTTGTCTTAAAACAAATATTATTCACTAAACCAATAGATGCCACTGCCCGTTCTCTTGAATCTCTTGTTGTTCTCAAGAATGCTTATAATACTAGCTACTCTGGAGTCTTTATGTTTGCTCACGTGGTTATAAATTTGTTTCCAGTGAAGCGGAAACCCCGCTTTTTTTAGGCATTCCTCGATCAGTTTGGTGGTCGTCTCTTTTCGTAATCCCCACGAAGTAAGACCATATGTCCCATGGATGCCGCTATGTGCGAAATTTTCATTCTCAATTAAAATGAAATGTGCCCTTCGGACGTCAAGTTGCTTTCCAGAATCAGCAATAAGATCATTCACTCGGTCGGTAATTTCAGTGAAATGAAGCGGTGTCTGCTCTTCTTCAAGTACTTTATTTATCAGTCCTATCCAACTTCTTTTCTCAGAGTGTCCCGGGGTGTAATATCTGAAAATAATCGCTGGTTTCGTTGATGCCAGTTTTACTTCTTCGATTCTTGGGTCAATTTTGCAATATTTAAGAACAAAATCATGCGGATCAAATCGGCGATCCGTTACTTCTCTGAGTATTCCTAATCGCTTTACAATCGAGCTAACATCCAATCCGAGATTATTTTTTTTTATGAAATTAACTATTTTCTCCGATAGATCACATAAATTTATGCTATCGAACAAAGGCGAATACACCCAGACGTCGCCTATAACGCACCTCTGGACTTTGCCCAGTGTATTTAGCAGATCTAGTACAGAGCTTCCGTCGTTTGTAATTCCCAGTGCTTGAGGAATCTTCTTATCAGCCTCTTCTGCTGCAAGTATCCCTGAATTTTGATAGATGGTTTCCCCAATCAAGACGGATAAGCGATCTAACTCCGAAGCCGCCAGGAATCCGATCTTCTTTAAAGCCTTATCCTGAATTTGTCTTATTCGCTCTCGCGTCAGCCCGTATGATTCGCCGACTTCCTCAAGAGTTAATTTTTCCCCAGTCACTAACCCAAACCGCTTAACGATTATATCTCTCGATCTACCATCACCACTTTTTTCTACCAAAGACTTCACAATGTCTGGCTGTTTAGAATTATTCATAACTGGGATAGATTTAGACGACTCGGCCTCAAGAGCACCACTGTTCTTAGCGCTCTTCATTACCTGCGCCAGAATTATATTTTTCGTTTAGGAGAAAGTTCTCTAAATCGGTTGTAGCTTTATCGTAGACCAATGAAGACACCCTCATAATTTCATAATCAATTTGTTCTGGTGTTAAAGAACCCCCTTCTTTTTTCGCCAGGCGGTAGATGGTTTCTTTCATGAATATATCAACGTACCTCTGAAAGAGATAGTTTCTCCATCTTGGAGAATCCACTTTATATTTATCAATAATTTTCTTTGCCATCGGCTTCTCAAGATTAATCCAATATATTCCCCGTTCAACATCTTGCTGCCGCTGCTCAACTGCAAAATGCCGTGCGGAAAATGTAACTAAAACACCCGGATAGTCTGGGTCTTCTTGACCTGAAAGCAAAACCTGGGGTGCTTTTGACCCTTTTTTCTTAATGTCTCCCTCTCCACCGCCTTGACCGGCCCCTGACCCCAATCCTCCTTTCTCTTTCGACTCATCTCTTGTTCCGCCTCCAGATCCTTCCTCTCCCAGACCTCCCGTTGAATTGCCTCTACCGGGTCCACCGAGTACTTCGGTAAATAAGCGCGACATAAACTGATTTTTCCATTTATTGAGAATCTGATTGAACTCATCGGTTGCTTTAATGTTCTTTTCTTCTTCCTTCTTCTCTTCCTTCTCCGCGATTTTTCCAGCAACCTCATCAATTTTTCGAGCAATCCACTGTAAAAGAGCCTCTGTTCTTTCATTTGTAACCAGCTTCTCTCTGTCATTTTGCACACAATCATACTCAGGATCTTCAAGAATGGGACAAGTGCACTCACCATAGATATATTGTGCCTGAGGGAAATATCGTAAAAAACCAACCTGCTGCATATTGTATGAGGCGATCACACCTATCTCGCCAACTATATCTATGCAGTTTAGCTCTGGTTTTCTCCCGCCCCTTCCGAAGGG
>JAQVHJ010000426.1 GCA_028696285.1 bacterium | reverse complement strand
ATAGGAAAAACTTTTGACGAATTTAAGAAAATTTTTCTTATAAGGAAATGATTAATGTGAGAAATATTGGCCTGCTCCTGCGGTTGATTTTATCTGGCCGGAATAAGTGGCATCATGACTGCCGGCGTTTAGGGTTCTTAAGTTATTTCGAATAATAAATTCAGGGACAGGATCAATATGGGTTTGTAAAACAATTGGCCTCAATAATGATTGACAACTCCATATTTCATGGCCTCCGGTTGTTCTTATTTTATTTAAACCTTTATACTTAAGAAAATTTCTGAAATCCCTTAACGATATTTTTTTTAAAGATCGAGACATCAGGCAACCGCGGGGATAGAAACACTGGTTGCAGTCTTCATAAAGTCGTGGTTATTATAAATTCTACTCAAATTTTCATTTGAGGTAAGTAAGTCGGTTATTTTTGGAGGGATCATAGGTTTATACTTACTTTTCTTTAATTGCCAGCCTAATCTTTTTAATTCTTGTCTCAGTGTGTTTTTGTTTAAACAGTACCGGAAAAATTCAGATAATGAAACTTTAAAAGACTCCCGGGCTTCATTTTCATCTAAACCATAACCATACACTTCAAGTGGAGGACAATAGACAATTACTGTATCATCTTCCTTAAATGTGATAAGGTCTAAAGACATTTCAATTTTATGTTGCTCAAAAGAAATGGAGCCCTGTGCTTTTCCTTTCATATTCAATATATTTCATTATACTTACCAGTATAGTATGTTTCTGCGATTTTGTAACAATAGCAAAACAATATTACAACAAAATTATCATTTTAATTTTAATGTTGCATACATACCTTCAGGAATTTATATTTCATAGTTTATTTTAACGCTAGGTGTTTTGAACTAATAAAATATGACCGTAAAAGATTATTTATAGCTGTATCAGAACTATTGCCCATTTCTTTCAACCATAACGCAATGTATTCGTCAATTTTCAACTTAACTGTTACCTTTTTTGGGGGATATACGACAGCGGCATCTTCCCAAAATTCAGCATCGGTTGCAGGAATATCAGAATAGACTGTTTGTGAGTCTTTTGTCCTTCTGAGTTTTACATTATTTGAATCTCTCATGTATCTTCTTTAACTAAACGAGGAAGATTGAATACTTCTGTTATATCAGCAAAATCAATTCCAAATTTATTTAATATTTGTCTTAGAAGCAAATTTGATTTCTGATACAATCAAGAGTTTAATTAAAGGGAAAAACAGGAACCGTGGAAGCCATGCGAAACTGAATATCGTTGTCGGCCAAAACAAGTGCGTTTCACCTGGTTAATGAAGAATACCGCTGTTTACAACATTTTTATGTTTAAAATTTTGTAGTTTTTGAAATGATTATGTAATTTTGCAATTAGATTGAAAATTATCATAAAAATGTATGTTAAGCGTCATATAACATCTATATTGAAAAAGAGGCTGCAAAAATTTCCGGTTCTCTCGTTAACAGGCCCCCGGCAGTCAGGTAAAACCACTTTGCTAAAGAATGAATTTCAGGAGTATAAGTATTTCAATCTTGAGAGAATTGATCATCGTGAAATGATTATGAATGATCCGGTTGGCTTTCTGAAAGTAACAGGAGAAAAGGTAATTTTTGATGAAGCACAGAGATTTCCGGATTTGTTCAGCTATTTACAGGTTATTTCTGATGAAAGAGGTACACCGGGACAGTATATTTTATCCGGTTCGCAGAGCTTTTTGATGAATGATAAGATATCACAATCACTTGCAGGAAGAATTCATATCAGCCACCTCATGCCATTTGATTTTTTGGAACTGCCAATAAAAGATCCCGGGATATCTGATATTATATTTAACGGATTTTTCCCCAGGTTGCATGATACCCTGATTGAACCGCATGAATTTTTCCCTTCATATATACAGACATATATCGAAAGAGATATAAGATCTTTAAAGTCAATTGATAATTTGGACGCTTTTTCACGTTTTATGGGATTATGTGCAGGCCGTACCGGACAAATACTGAATTTGTCATCCCTGGCTAATGATGCCGGTATCGCGGTGAATACGGCGAAATCGTGGATTTCCTTACTGCAAGCGAGTTTTGTAATTTTTCTTTTACAGCCTTATCATAAAAATTTCAATAAAAGATTAATAAAATCACCAAAAATATACTTTTACGATACTGGCCTTGTATGCTCCTTATTAAAGATGAACCAACCGGAAATGGTTCCTGCACATTATTTATATGGTAGTTTATATGAGAACTTTATTATATCAGAAGTAATCAAAACATGTTATCATTCAGGGAAAATACCTTCTGTTTATTATTGGAGAGAAAGTAACGGGGTTGAAATAGATTGTATAATTGAAAGAAGTTATAATGATATAATTGCCTTTGAGATAAAAAGCGGGCAGACATTTAATAAGGATTATCTCAGGAATTTAAAAAAAATCCCGTTTGCTGATGAGGTTAAAAAATATCTTGTTTATCCGGGTGAGTTTTCTTCATCAGTTTCAGGGGTAAATATAACCGGGCAGGATAATCTGTTCAATTTGTTAGACGAGCTATGGGATTAATTGCAGGTGAATGACAGAAACATTATAAAAATCTTTTCGTTTATAACGAAAAATAGTTTTCTTTGATAACGAAAACTTTATGCAATGCTCACAAAACAAACAATAGAACAGATAGTCGATTCGCAGAAAGAGCGGCTTGAAAAAATGGATCCGGGGCTTACTCGTATGCTGCCGGGCCTGGATAACCTGTCGT
>JAQVHJ010000425.1 GCA_028696285.1 bacterium | reverse complement strand
ATGAGATTTGTTTCAAAACCAATTTTCAGGCAGGATATGTTTTAGGGCTGTTGACGGAATTAGAACTTAATAATTATCTAATAAAAATAAATGGAAGTAGTTATGGCAAAAAAGAATGAATCGAGAGAGAATCTTGTTATTGTAGAATCACCTGCAAAAGCAAAGACAATTGAACGTTATCTTGGTCCCGGATTTCAGGTAATTGCATCAATGGGGCATATTATAGACCTTCCGTCCAATGACTTTGGAGTCAATGTTGACAACAACTTTGAACCTAACTATGTTGTGATAAAAGGTAAGGAAGACACAATTAAAAAGATAAAAGAGACAGCGAAGGAGAAGCAGAATATCTATCTTGCAGCTGACCCAGACCGTGAGGGTGAGATGATCTGCTGGCACATATCCAATATTTTACAGAGTAAATCGAGTAAGTATAAGATCAAGCGAATCCTATTCAATGAAATCACAAAAAATGCTATACAGGACGCGGTAAATCATCCTGCAGAGATTGATTTGAAGAAGGTATATTCCCAGCAGACCCGACGTATTCTGGACAGGATAGTAGGGTATAAGCTTTCCCCTTTACTCTGGAGGAAGGTAAAGAAAAAATTATCAGCAGGGCGTGTACAGTCCGTCGCACTGCGTTTAATAGTTGACCGGGAGAACGAGGTTAATGATTTTGTTCCGAAGGAATACTGGAATGTAAAAGGAATATTTAATATTTCAGCCAAAGACCTTGACGGGAAGCTTGAGAAGATTTCCGGGAGCAAGGTTGATATCAAATCAGAGAAAGAAGTTACCGAGATAAAAAATGAACTACTCTCTTCTGAATTTTTCATTTCAGATATCATTAACAAGAAGAAGACAAAGAAGACCCCGCCCCCGATGATCACCTCTACCTTACAGCAGGATGCGTCAACCAGATTCAAATTTACTCCAACCAAGACCATGAAGATAGCCCAGGAACTGTATGAAGGAATTCCAATTAACGGTGAGTCGATTGGTTTGATCACATATATGCGAACTGATTCGACTCATATCTCTTCAACAGCCGGCGATGCGGTCAGGAAGTATATTGAGGATAATTACGGAAAGGATTATCTTCCACCGAAGATCAAGGTTTACAGCGCCAAGAAACATTCACAGGAAGCGCATGAAGCGATAAGGCCTACAAGCATGGAGTTGTCTCCTGATAATATTAAGAAATTCCTCAATAAAGAACAGTTAAAGATCTATTCAATAATCTGGGAGAGATTTATCATTTCACAGATGAAGGATGCCGTATTTGATGTTACTGAGATAGACATATTGGATAAGGAGAAGAAGAAGTACCTATTTAAGATAGAGGGGCAAGTTCTCAAGTTTGACGGGTTCTATAAGGTTGCAAAGCAGGAAGAGAAGGATAAGATTCTTCCCGATATAAAGAAAACAGATAAAGTTGATCTGAAGGATTTAATGACAGAACAGAAATTCACGGAACCCCCTTCCAGATTCAGTATTGCAACATTGATCAAGACCCTTGAGAAGGAAGGAGTTGGCCGGCCGAGTACTTATGCTTCCATCATTAATACAATTCAGAAGCGTTCATATGTAATCTATAACGAATCTAAATTCTTCCCGACTAAACTCGGGAATTTGGTCAACAGTCTGCTTGTTGAATTTTTCCCCGAGATAATAGACGTAAAATTTACGTCAACAATGGAAGAATCATTAGATTTAGTTGAGCAGGGGAAGAAAGAATGGCTGGAAGTTATCACCCCATTCTATCAGCAATTCCTCAAAGAATTAGGAAAAGCATCCAGGGAGATGAAGTACATGAAAAATCAACTTATGGAGAAATTGGACAGGAATTGTCCAAAGTGCGGGAGTGAACTTGTGATGCGGGAAGGGAAGTTCGGAAAATTCATTTCGTGTTCAAGATACCCCGATTGCAAGTATACCGAATCGGCTTTAGACGAAAAAGGAAAAACCTTAACCTGTGATAAATGCGGGGGAAAAATGCTGCTTAAGTTAAGTAAGCACGGCAGGTTCTATGCATGCAGCAATTATCCTGAGTGTAAAAATATCCTTCCGTATTCAACAGGAGTGAAATGCCCTAAGGAAGGATGTAACGGAGAACTCCTTGAGAAAAAATCACAGAAAGGAAAATACTACTACCGCTGTTCAAACTATCCGACATGTAATTTCGTTGTATTTAATTATCCGATAGAAAGTAAATGTCCTAAGTGCAACTTTCCTATTTTAACACGGAAGGTTTTTAAAGGTAATGTTTATATTAATTGTCCCAATGAAAATTGTGATTTCAAGGTCATTAAGAAAAAGAAATAGTTATGGGTTTTTGGGATTTTTTAACTAATATATTTGGAACACGCAATGAGCGTGTCATAGAAGATTTAATTCCTGTTTTAGAAGAGGTCAATTCCCGGGAATCAGACTTACAGAAACAATCCGATACCCAATTAAGAGAGATGACATCCGGTTTACGCTTACGCCTTGTAAAGGGTGAGACAGTTGAAGATATCATGGCTGATGCATTCGCCCTGGTCAGAGAAGCTTCCGTACGTGTTTTAAAGATGCGGCATTTTGATGTGCAGGTATATGGCGCAATAATCCTTCACCAGGGAAAGATTTCTGAGATGAAGACCGGGGAAGGAAAGACGTTAGTTGCGACTATGCCGTCATTTTTAAATGCGCTTGAACCTTCGGAGGAATGGCTTGAATTAGCGGAGAAGCGCTGGGGCGAGGATTGGGATAAGTGGATATTTGAACCAT
>JAQVHJ010000030.1 GCA_028696285.1 bacterium | reverse complement strand
TCAGGCATTCCGCCGGTTCCATTTTAACAGCCTGTTTCGCAGGATAATAACTCGCAGCCATGCTTACAATTGTTGCGACTAAAACAGATTGTATCATAGGCTTGATTGTCCATGCTGACTTTGCAATACTCATTATCCTGTACCCGACATTTTCTGATCCCATCTCTTCAATTATTGAGGACATATCCCAGCCGTATTCAACGAAATACCAGTTAAGCAGAATGCTTAGTATTATGCCGAAGATACTTCCTAAGAATCCGATAATCGCGCCTTCAAAAAGGAACATCTTCAAAATATCATTATCTGTGAAACCGAGAGCTTTTAATGTTCCGATCTCCTTTTTCTTTTCAAGAACCGACATCAAAACGGTATTGATTATTCCTACAAGTGCGATTACTATTATAAAGAAAACAAATATGGATGAGAATTTTTTCTTTGTCTGTGAAATAAGTAGAAAATCCTGGCTCATGTCAACCCAGCTTTTTATCTGAAACCCCGGAATTGATTTCAGAAGGTCTTCCCGATATTTTTTATATGCTTCATGATCATCCGTTTTTATTGCAATTTCTGTGATGCCGGATGTATTTAAAAATTCCTTTGCTTCATTAAGATTAATGAAGACGGTTGAATTATTTGTTGCCGGGTCAGGGGAATAGATTATCCCGGTTACCTCGGCTTCGATGGAGTTATACATTCCTTTTTCTTCTCTGAATGTTATGTAGATAAAATCACCGAGTTCAAGCTTCAAGTCTTCTGCTAATGTCTTCCCGACCATGACACCCCCGGGTTCAAGGGATCCCTTTTCAATGAATTGGGGAAGGCTAAAAACATTAGCGTATGTTTTCAAATCAATACCGATAACAATGCACGGTGCGGAATCAGTCGCATTGTCCATCTCAGCAGTGAATTTAATTCTTTGAGTATACGCAGTAACATAATTCTTCGTTTTCAGTTTTTCAATTACTGTCTCATAATCCTTCATGAAATTTTCTTCTGCAAATGGTTTATCTTCATCGTAATCTTTGCTTTGAATCTTGAAGTGCCCGGTCTCAAAATTAATCACGTTATCGAACGACTGTTCATTTACTCCCACGAGAAAACTATCTATCCAGATATAAAAAGCAATCCCGACCGAAAGAATGAGAAAGGTTAGGATAGTTCTCTTCTTATAACGCAGGAGATTTTTATAGGCAAGCGATAAAATAAATCTCATTGTAATTCTCCTTTAATTAATAATTTTCCCGTCACGGAGCTTGATGGTCCTTCGGGCATGCTTGAGAATTACATCATCATGTGTCGAGAAAATAAACGTTACCTTTTCTTCTTCGTTCATCTTCTTCATCAGGTCAACGATCTTTTCTCCTGTTTCACTATCGAGGTTTGCTGTCGGTTCATCTGCAAGAACAAGCATCGGCTTTTTTACAAGGGCTCTTGCAATTGATACCCTCTGCTGCTGCCCGCCTGAAAGCTCAAGAGGTCTCCTCTTCTCCAAACCATCCAGCCCAACTTTACGAATTACTTCCATGACCATATCATGGATTTCTTTCTGGTTGTATTTTTTAAGGATCTTTAAAGGTAATTCAACATTTTCAAATACAGAAAGGACGGGGATCAGGTTATATGTCTGAAAGATAAAACCGAAATGTTCCCGTCTGTAAAATGCAAGTTCATTTGATGATTTCCCCGTAAGTATTTCCTCCTGAATTTTAATCTTTCCCCCATCAGGTTTATCTATGCACCCGATTATATTCAGGAGTGTTGTCTTCCCGGATCCTGAAGGCCCGGCTAAAGCCGTGAATTCACCCGGTTCAATCTCAAAAGAGATATCAAGTAAAGCCTTTACCGGAATCTTCCCGATATAATATGTTTTATCAATATTTTTTGCTTCAAGGAACATATCTTCCTCCTTATTAATTTAGAATTTAAATTCAATTCTGATCAGCGCAGTCAGGTTTCCTGTCAGTTCCCGGGAAAATTCATCATTACCCGTTCCGGTTAAAAATCCTGTCTGGAGATTGAGTAATAAATTATTCGATAATGTATAATCACAGCCTAATGTGACAATACTGCTGTTATCATTTAGATTTGTAAAATTATTCAGGCTGAAGCTTAAGAATTCATCATAAGCAAGGACGATGCTGTTATACATGTAGTTCCTTGCATTGAAATATGTATTCGGTATTTCATTCAAGAAATAATTTTCGGGCTCTACTGCACCTGCTTCATTGTAATAGAACTCTGTTCCAAAGATCAATTTCTTATAGCTGTAGTCAAAACCGAGATTTGCTTCATGAAAATAATCGTCAAACTTATCATTAAAATGGATACCCCATGAACCGTTAATCCCAATTTCTATGTCACCCTTGAAATATATACCCACAATGTTTATATCCGGGTTAATCCTGTTTATTACAGCACCGTAATCAAAACTTTTAAAGTTACTGAATATACTCACGCCTGCTTCTCCCGTAATATCTCCGCTTATATATGTTTTTATTCCTGACATTTTATTCAACGGGATATACCCGGCCGCCGCAAAGATGCCTTCCTTATCATAGGAAAGATCGGTAAGGTTAACCTGTTTATCCATGTCAAAGATATTAAATATTCCCGGGTTCCCAAAAGTAATATATGTTTTGCCGAATGTTATATCACCTGAACCTGAATAGATCTTCCAGAAACATCTCATTAAACGCGGAGAATCAGGCTGTGTGAAATTCTCAAACTCAAAAACAGAATCCCCGGGATCAATGTATCCACGGATATCCCCGAAAAATCTCCCCCGTGAAAAGTTCTGTGTTACAATTAAGCGGATTTCAAATAGATCATAATAATAATTTTCATTATTTACTGAAAAGTAGATCAGATCATTCCTTAGTCTCCCGGTAATTCTTGGAGGCGGTACCGATTCCTTTTCAACTATCTCTTCAGAGAAGGAAATGACCGGGAAGATGATCAGGAAGATTATTAAAAATTTTTTAAACATCTCCTGCTACCTGTAAAGGTTTTGTTTTGTAAATGTATTCTCGGGAATCTTTATATCAAATTTTATTTCAATTATTTCCATGGTAGTCAGGGTATCCTTCTTCCGCATGTCTTGAATAGTCATATTTAGGGCATAATACTTATTATCAAATTTTTGAATATTAAACTGCTGTATCTGCTTAAGGAGCCTACCGCTTTTTGCATACAGATCCATTTTCAAAACAACAAACGTTTTTTTGTCAACCCAGAGTTCTTGGCTGTAATAGGTAACATCGTCAGTTTTTGCTGTTGATTTTATCTTATAACATAGCGAATCATTTATGGTCTCTTCGCCAAGCAGTTCAGAATCATATTTCTCCTCAAGCTTATCAAGATCCATCATGTCCTCATAAGAAACGTCACTACCCATCATACCCTGACGTAACATGTGGCCGGAGATCTTCATTACATCATCTGCATCAGGAAAGTAAATCCAGAGTTCATCCTCAATCTTCAAGTACTTCACGCCAAGGTCCTCAGCATTGGTAAATGTAATGAAAAATTTCTCTCCTTCTTCCTGGCCATAACCCGTATATTCCTTTTCCAATACCTTGTTATCCTTTTTAATGAACATCTTTGCCCTAAATTCCTGTGTAGAAGAGACTTTGTTCCTGTCAATCTCACTGATTATCTCTTCCACAGTAATTCCGGAAACCGGAAGTAAAAAGAGAACAGTTAAAAAGAGGATGAGTATTATTTTATTTGTTTTCATTGGTTCTGCTCCTTTGATTTTTTATAGACACCATGTTTTAAGATCTTTTTCAAAACGTCAAATCGTTCTTTGTAAATAATACGAAGGTTCCTTACATCTGTATCAGCTTTTTTCATTTGAGAATGGATGGAAAGTTTGAACCCGGTTATGATCCCATACAAGGCCGGGATAAGTTCTTCTTTTGAAATTGAAAGATTAGACATGTCAACATCGCTGTAGAAATCATTCATAAGCTGAAAGGTTTTAACTTCATCAGAACTGAACCGGGAAAGAACCTTTGCGAACATCTCCTGCTCCTCTTCTGTCGCAATACTGATAATAAACCTGTAAAGATCAGGATGCTTTTCATAAAAATCAAAACCAATCTCCAGAATGAAGTCAATCCTTTCTAATAAATCAGAAGGGAATGTATACTTTTTCAGGTCATTGATAATTTTTTCAAAAACAATTTCAAGCAGATAAAAAAATAATTTCTCCTTAGTTTCAAAATACTTGAAGAGACTTCCCTTTGAAATTCCTGCCAGTTTAACAATCTTATTCGTGGAAGCATTCCTGAATCCATGCTCTGCAAACTCCCGCATTGCAGCTTTTATTATCTTCTGCTGTTTAGTTTTCTTCAGATTTTCAAATGTTTTCGATTCAAATTTCATTGAACACTCCGTCTTCTGTTAATCTGACCATTCGGTCATTAATGACCATCTGGTCAATATAGTATAACATATTTTTGGAGATTTGTCAAGGTCAAGGGTGCCGGCCCATGACATATGACATGGAGTAATGAAATGTGGGGTAGGAATTATTAAATTATAATTCTTTATAAATATCAGTATATAGGATAAAAAAGTAAATATTTATTTAGGTTTCATTTATGAAGGAGAAAAATAAAAATAAATTTACACAAAAATTCTACTATAAAAAAATTTAGTAAAACAGTCAAGATATGAAATTTGAAAATTTAGAAATGCCGAAGAAATCGCGATAAACTGGCAAAATTATTTAACCGAAAGCTTTTATCACGAACAAAAAATAATAACATGTCATATGTCATGGGCCGGCACCATAAAGTTTTTTACTTGACTTTTGGTTTTAAATATGGTAAAATCCTAATTCTGTTGTGTATTTTTTTTATTAATAATTCTAAATACTATTTTTAGGAGAACAATAAAATGGGTAGAATTAAACTTTTACTGGGGATATTATTCCTCACCACAATTTCAGTTCTGTCCTTCGGGGCGGCCTTTAATGGCAGTACGGGATTGGTTAATATTCCGACAGCGGATGTTCTTGAGCATATCGGTTATGATATCGGTGTCTGTTCTTCATCAGCCTTTGCGGGAGAAGATGAATATCTTGATCCGAGAATGAGAAGTGAGCAGGATGCCCGGTTTAATCTTGGAATTCATATTCCTACCGGTTCAGCGCTTGCAATGAACTTTGAATTGGGAGTAACGCAGTATACACTTCTTTCAGAGGAAGGCAGGAAAGACGGGGTTGTCAATTTCAAACTTCAGTTATTCCGAGACCCGACAGACCGTTCACTTCATCATGGTAACCAGGGTATGGGAGCCATGTGGATGCCTTCAATCGCACTTGGAATGAAGAATATTGTCGGGGAAGGTTTGAAATACATAACCCCTGCCGGTCCGTATGCAGAATATGCACAGAATAATTCTGCATATTTAGTAATGACAAAGCGTTTGAATCTTTCTCCAAGTTTCGGATTGAAACTGCATTATGGTTGGGGAGGAAACTCATTTCAGGGTCATGGGAAGGATGCTTCTCCGGGAGTATTCTACGGTTTTTCAACGCAATTTTTATTAGGAGCCACGAAGAATCCCTTAGATATCATGCTTGACTATGACGGTAATGCAATGGCTTTCGGAATCTGTTTTATACTTAATAATCCTCAGATGTACGGCAACATGGCGAACAGTCCGATCAGAAGATTCCTTCCCGGGTTAAAAGCCCAGATAGGTATTTCTGACATAGAAGAAGCCATGCGTGATTACGACACAGCAAAGTATGACGGGAAAAAATTCTCACCAAAGATTGAGTTCTCATTAGGGGTAACAAACGATTATACAATCAAATCAATGATGTCGGGAGATCAGCCTTCACCGACTCCGAAACCGAAACCGCCGAAGCCGTCAAACAGGGAGAAGGAAGAAGCTGAACAGGCGAAAGCTCTTGCAGAAGCATTGAAGGCGAAGCAGCTTGCGGAACTTGCACGAACAAAGGCCAAACTTGAATCGATGCGTGTTCAGGGCGTAAATGTTGACGAACTGAAAGCAGACATTAAGACGATATTCCCGCTTAACAAATTCACCGGCAACGGTTTTGAGATAACAATGATCGGTGTTGTCTTTACACCTAATACTTCAGAACTTGCTGCGGTTTCAAACAAGAAGCTTGACGCGCTAGCTCCGGTTCTTCAGAAATACAGGACAAAGAATGTAAAGGCTACGATAATAGTTACGTCGTCTAATGCCGGGTTATCAATAAAGCGCGCAGCAGTAATTGAGCAATATCTCATTACAAGATGCGGTTTTACTCCGACAGATATTACGAAAAGGCCTAAGACCGGTGCAGATAGAATTGAGTTGATAATTTACAAATAAAATTTTGGGAGCAGTCAAATGGAGGAGAAAAAGAAATTTAAGATTATTTTAAGAGTAGTTTTAATATTAATATTTTTTTACTATCTGTTTACATTTGCAGGTTTAGTTAAGGATTGGCTTGTAAAGGAATATGTTGATTTTCCTTGTCAAGCGGAAGTATCCGGCGATTGCCTGGAATATTCCCCAGAATCAGGGGAGATTCTCCAGAAGAATGTAAAGATGGAAGTGTTCATTACCGTCTTCACTGCGGGAGTTCGCGGTGGCGGTTGTGAACACATGGCCACCTCAGGTGATAAGATAAAGATTCTAAACCATGATCTTTCAACGGATGGGGACGTCTTAGTTGTTGATAATAAAGTGAAGGTTTTCAAGGGAAACACCTGGGAAAAGAAAAAGGTTATCTTGAAAAGCTACCTTAATCCCTGGCGTATTAAGAAGAACAATTTTATGATAAAAAATCACGGCATAATTTCCTGCCGTAGAGATTTAAAGACAGGGACTAATTATTCTTACGGCCCCACATTGGTTGCAACGGGAAATGCAGGAACTTATTATAAACCTAATTGGAACGGGATAATATTTTTAGTAGTTTTTATAATTATTTTCATATTGACATTTAAGAAGAAGAAAGTTGCGCCTGAAAAAGTAGAATAATTTCTCTGCGAATATTTTTTTACATATCTTGAGAATAAACCATGATTAACATTCAGAATCTCTTTCTCCGCTTTGGTGAAAGAGTTTTATTCAATACTCTCTCGTGGATGATCCCTGACGGGAGCCGGATTGGCCTTGTCGGGAATAATGGTACAGGAAAAACAACCTTATTCCGAATGATCATTTCAGAAATGAAGCCGGATTCGGGAAGTGTGGACTCTTCAAAAAATCAAACCATAGGATATCTTCCTCAGGACCTTTATGAATTGGAACCGGTTCCGCTTATGTTGTTTTTAAAAAAACAATGCGGGATATATGAATTAGAAGAAAAGATTAAGCATTTAGAACATTTGCTTTCAAGTCCTGAAGAGAATCCCGCTGAACATGAAGAGCATCTAACTAAATATGGTAATCTCCGTGAAACATACCGAATAAAAGAAGGATATTCATTTGAATCAAGGGCCATGAGCATTATATCGGGGCTTGGATTTAAATTGGGTGATGAGAAGAAGAACTGTTCAGAGTTTTCCGGCGGGTGGAAGATGCGGATTTTACTTTCAGTAATTCTATTGAATAAGCCGGATATAATGTTATTGGATGAACCTACAAATCACTTAGATACCGAAAGTATGGAATGGCTTGAAGGTTTTTTGAAGGACTACGCGGGAACGCTTGTAGTAATATCTCATGACAGAATGTTTCTGAATAAAATGATAACAGAAATTGCGGAGTTATTTAACGGGAAGATTACCGTTTATCGGGGAAACTATTCTTATTATCTTGCCGAGAAGGATAAGCGTCTTGAAATCCTGGAGAAAGAACTTGAAGCGCAAAAGGGTGAGATAAAGAAAACCAAGGAATTTATAGACAGATTCCGGTATAAAAACACAAAAGCGAAACAGGTTCAGAGCCGGATCAAGAAGCTTGAAAAGATTGAACTGATCAGCATTGAAACAGACAATAGAAGAATCAGGATTAATTTTCCTGACTGTCCAAGAAGCGGGAGGGAGGTTTTGAAAGTAGAGAATGTATCTAAATCTTACGGACAACTCCAGGTGTTCCGGAATGTTAATCTTAATGTTTACCGCGGAGAAAAGATTGCATTGGTAGGCGTGAACGGTGCAGGAAAATCGACCTTTTCAAGATTGATAGGAAAGGTTGAGGAACCTACAGAAGGAAATGTTGAACTCGGAACAAATGTGAAGATGTCATTCTTTTCCCAGGAAACATCTGAAAATTTAAATTACTTTCGCAGTGTTTGGGATGAAGTTTACGGCATTTCATCGGACTTAGACGATAAAGGATTACGTAATTTACTTGGCGCATTTTTATTTTCAGGAGATGATATTAATAAGAAAATTTCTATCCTTTCCGGCGGTGAAAAATCGAGATTAGCTTTATTGAAGATACTTTTAAGAGATTCAAATTTATTAATTTTAGATGAACCGACTAACCATCTGGATTATCAGACAAAGGAATTATTCCAGGAAGCGCTGTTAAATTACACGGGAACAATGGTAATTGTTTCTCATGACCGGTTCTTTCTTGATAATCTTGCAGACAGAATCGTTGAGATCAGGAACGGGAAATTCCATGAGTACCACGGGAACTATTCATATTTCATTGAGAAACGTGCTGCAATGCAGATGACTTTAAATGAATCGGATGATCTTGCGATGCGGGAGAGAGGAAATCCGAAGAAATCCGCAAAATTGAAAAGGGAATTAAAAAGTGATTTGAGAAATCTTGAGAAAGAGATAACAGACCTTGAAGATAAAAAGAAGCAAAACGATAATGAATTATGTAAAGCGGAAGTAATTAAGGATGTAATGCTTACGAGAAATCTTGTCCGAGAAAACAGGAAGCTGGAAAAGATTCTTAAGAAGAAATATGAAGAATGGGAAGACCTGACACTTCGGTTGGAGGAACTTGAATAATGCTTTTTGAAAATACAGAATTACTTAAAGTCGATTTTTTTAACTTTCTTTAATAAGACAGCGTAAATGATTAAAAGAATTTTTCTTTTTCTCTTGACATTTTTATATGAATCTTGTATAATTACATTTTGATAAACAGGGAGTTTTCCTTTGGATTGGAAAAAAGAACTTACCGACCATTTTGAGAATATAGAATTCTTTCCTGCCGTTTCAGAATCCGGAATAAGAGCAGTTGAGAAGAAACTCAAGATAAAATTTAACAGAGAACTCAGGTCTTTATTTAAGGCGACGGATGGGTTCCTTGCAAACCTTGATGCGAACATCTGCTGGAGCATCTGTGAAACGGAAATGAATACCGACCTTTGCTCCGAGAATCAATATATTATCGAGAACAACGCCGCCCCCGAAAATTTTGATTTTTCAACAGTATGTTTTTTTGGCGATGATGGCGCGGATATTTTCTGGGGATATCAAGTTGTCGAAGGAAAGATGACAGATGTTTTAATCTCCTGGAACAGAATGAAGAATTCCATTCGAGAATATAAAATGCCATTAAAAAATTTTTTCAGAATGGTTGCTGAATCATAAAATTCCTTCATGCATTTAATCTATAATGAAAATACAGAGATTTCCATTCTTATATATATACAAGCACAAATCAGACAATGAGATTTATTTTGCGATTGACCGTTTAGTTCAAGGTAAGTGTACCGGTGGGATAAGGGTAAGAGAAGGGATAGAACCTAAGGAATTGTTGGATAATGCTTTGCTCATGTCCAAGAAAATGGCGGTAGCGAACCTACCTTGCGGCGGAGCAAAACTGGGTCTTAATCTGAAGAATCCGAAGGAAAAGAGAAGCGTCTTAACTGACTTCGGTAACAGGATATCATCGTTATTGTCTAAAAACATTTTTATTCCGGGTATGGATATGCAAAGTAACATAGAAGATGTCAAGACTTTATTGGGTTCTTATGCCGGATCCTTTTACAGATTGGACAATAATATTGATTCTTCATTTTATACTGCATTCGGGGTATATACTTATCTAAAGATATTTAAAAGAAAATTTTTTAGTTATGTAGATACGCTTTCCTGCGGAATGGAAGGTTGCGGGAAGGTTGGAACGTCTTTATTAAAAATTTTAAGAAGGGATAATCGTTTTAAAGTTTCTTTTATAAGTGATGAGACAGGAACATATTCCATCTCCGGAAAAGATACGATTGAAAGGATTTTAAATGAGAAAGAAAATGATGTTTGGAAAAAGCTGTCAGAGATACTTCCAGAGCCATTAGGTTTATCAAGTGAAGTAAAATATTCCGATGTTGACATATTAATTCCGGGTGCGACCCAGAATTTTATTATGCCGGAAGATGTGGGGAAATTGAAGATTAAGGCAATTATTCCTAATTCAAATCTCCCGTATCATCCCGATTCAATTTCACTTCTGAAAGAAAGGCATATCAAATTTATCCCGGAATATTTTCCTAATACCGGTGGAGTATTCGGTTCGATGCTCGGAAATATAGGGTTTGACCCTTTCTATACCAGGTATATTATTAACAAACACTTCAATTTGATATTTGATTATGTCTTAAAAGAAGCAGGGAGACCGGAGAATTTTTATGAGACAGGTGAGAGATTAATTAATGAAAAATTAAATACTCCGTTTTGGAAAGGGGGAATGGAAGAAAAATTCATTACGCAATATGTTTCTAAACTTTCAAATTATTTCAATTACTTCCCAAAAAATATCAGAAGAAGGTTTGTTACAACTTGGTACTTACCATATTCAGCAATGTGGTCCTGGAATAAAAAAGATATTAATCAATTTAAATTATAAAAATTATTACTAATTATTTATGTTATTTCTTTCCTTGGAATTATTAATCTAAAAGCCGATCACCAAATAAGGATATGGACATTATCTTCTTTTTCATTGACCTGGATTCTGGTTCCCCAGGAGATGCACAGTATTCTATAAGCAAGCCATGGCCATTGTAAACGCTGTTTAAAGCTTGTTCCTTTTATATTAATGAATGGAAGAATGAATTGAGATAATATTAAAACCAAAACCAGTAACGGCCAGAATAAGATAAACGGAATCGGTATCCAAACCTTGTTTATTCTGAACAGAATAAAGAAAGGAGGAAACAATGTCTTTAAAAACCACCCTATTTTCTTCATAGAAGTATTATAAATTAAGTTTTTCTCATTGTCAAGAGAAAAAACAGGGACGGTTCTTTCATTTTTATCATAGTGGAGGTTGGAAAGTGGGGAGTGGAGAGTGATGATGGAAAATGTGAGCTGTAATTGGAAATACAAAAGAATTTTTACCATGAAGGACATGAAGAACGAGAAGGGTTATGTATAAAATTATATTGTTACTTGGAACCAGAGAGCGCAGGTTACTTAAAGAGCAAGAGAAAGTGATTTTAACCACGGAGACACGGAGAACACGGAGAGAATATATAAGATCGAAAATTTTAGATTAATGATGCACCACGTAGGGTGCACCATTTCGAAATTAAAATTGCTGCGAGCTTAAGATTAAATAGCGAGTAGTCCCGATGGAGATACAACGGAACCGGTAAAAATTATGAATATAGCATTATAAATAATATTGCAGATGTTTAGAGCAATTGATACTTAGCCAGCAAAAGAATGTAATTATTACCACGGAGAACACGGAGGACACGGAGAGAATATATAAGATTGAAAATTTAAAATTGTGAATATAGCATTGTAAAGAACAGTGTGAATGTTTAGAGCGTGTGATACCTAACCAACAGAAGAATGTAATTTTGACAGACTTACTATGTCAATCAAATTTTTGCGTTAGCAATTTTTTTTGATAATTGATTGTCAAATCCGTGTTTAATCATATCCGCTAAATGCCTATTCTCATCATAGCATGTTTTACTTTTCC
>JAQVHJ010000424.1 GCA_028696285.1 bacterium | reverse complement strand
TAATCTATCTCAAAAGATTGGCTCAATGTCTGGTGGAGAAAAAAAACGTCTTGCTATTGCTATTGTATTGCTTGATAATCCTGAATTTCTTATTTTAGATGAACCTACAAATCATCTTGATATTGAGTCTCTTGATATCCTTGATAATCTCCTGGACGAATTCCCCGGAGGGTTCCTCTTCATCAGCCATGACCGGCATTTCATTGCAAAGCATGCAGAAAGAAGTTATTATTTAACAATGGTAAACGGTGAACGGTAAACGGTAGATGTGATTCGTGATTGATGCTTCGCTATCGCTTGTTAGATTTTACGATAACGCCTGTATCATAAGTATTTAATATGATAATATTATCAGCATGGTGATAAAAGATGAAAGTTTTCAGGAGAATAATATGAGAGAGATTTCTTCAGTCGAGCATTTCAGCTCTTTCCCGCAAAGATATTATAACGTGTGGATACCCCAAAATACTATTGGTTATTCCGATGGTTCTTTTAAACCGGAAATAATTTTTACCTACTTACTTATAAGATATATTGTCCCTTTATCTATTTATAAAGAAGAGGATTATTATAATGAATAAAATAATTAAAGAATGGTGTTGGGAAGAACCGGATCATCATTATTTTGTAAGGATTCTTTCTGATGGCCGGCTTGAATGGGGTGGGTGGGAACTGTATCCGAAGAGTGCAGGTGGTTCAGTGTTCCAGGACCCGGAGGAATTTCTGAAAACAGGGAAACCCGGATATGATTGGATGATTCCTCCTGAAAATATTCTTGAGGAATTAAGAAAGGAACTAATTGAATAAATTGATTTTTATGTTAAGTAGATTAGAAAGAAATATCCCGAAAACTTTTTTTCTCTGATGGTATTTTATATTATCTTTACTTCCTTCATTTTTAAATCTGACCCTATTATAAGCATGTTCCCGAATTTAACTTCCTTCCAGTCTTCATCGGTCAGTTTTTCAGAACATAATAATACAGCACTTTCTCCTCTTAATGATTTACTGTGCAGCATAACCTTTGTTTCCTTCGATTCGAAGCTGATTGGATGTGGCAATGCCGGTTCGCGTTTTAATGAGTACAATGTATAATAATTCCGAGCCATATCAGAGTATCTGAAGGAATATAATGATTCCCCGTCTGATAAAAGGAAATTCAATCCGCTGAAGATGATTTCAGGTTTGATTTTTTCAACAGCCCTCTTTACACCATCATGGACATTATTACTCTTTTCAATGCATTGCAGGAGCCAGTAGAAGAAAACTTCAGAATCGGTTTCGCCATTTAATGCATGCCTGAATTTTTTATTAAGAAGGGGAAGGAGGTGTTCCCTGTCAACCCCGCCATTATGGGCAAATATCCAATTATCATACTTGAACGGATGTGAATTCTGTTCAGAGGGTTTACCCTCAGTCGCCTTTCTGATATGGGCGATTATTATTTTTGAGAATACCTGTTTTGATAATTCTGAATATTCAGAGTCCTTGTCATCTGCAGATAGGGCTTGTTTAAATACTTCGCCTTTTTCATTTTCATACCATCCCAAACCCCAGCCGTCCGGATTATCTTTTGAATATTTCTCAAACCTGTTTAATGAGAAATCAAGGTCAACTGATTTGTTTGAAATTGCTCCTAATAATCTGCACATCTTTTCTCCTCCCTTTTTTTATCACTCAAAAATTATTAATTAACATCACATTATATTATACTTTAAAATAAATACATTGTCAAGTTAAATGTAAAAAGGTTGACACAAGACCCATGAATCGGAATAGATTACGGGTAGACATGAAACATTTTTTAGGAGCCTGCCTTAATCAGGATTTGAATCAAAAGACTGTGTTATTATTTAACTCTGGTCACATTCCAATTTTCATCGACCCAAAGTCCGATTACTTCTGCTTTAAATCCCCAAGAATTAATTGCATTAATTGCTGTGAATATCTGGATTAGTTGTTTATCTTTATCAACGGGATTACCTGCGCAATCAAAATGACCCACAATCGCAATCAATTGGGAATGATGTTTATTTACTGAAATACCAATTCTGTTTTTAATAGATTCAATGGTTGGCCCTGATTTAATTTCTGCAATAATTTTATTCGGTCCGGGCTCAGTAACACTGTCAACATAATCAACATTATACTCCCTTTTCAACCATTCAATTACCGGTATCTGCACCCGCCCGTCCATGCAGTTGACTGCAGTTGCAAATTTCTTGTCTGACATAAGATTCTCTCCTTTAATTATATAGATATTTTACAATAAATATAAGGGAAAATCAAGAGATTTGACTTAAGAATTTATCAGAAACAATAATCGGTAACCGTGCTAAATCAGTAAGGATATCATGTGAGAGTCGGCTCGCTTTAAGCGAGTGTTAAATTGTTGAGCCAGGCACCGAGTCTAGGCACCGAGTCTAATCGCTTGACTTATGAAGGTATTTATAATATAATTTAATAGAATCTTAAAATTTGAAAAAGGAGAAAGAACGATGAAAACTTCAAGATGGTTGTTCGTAGTTGTTGCTGCGATTCTCTTATTCAGTATTATTACAATTAATGCGGGATATGAAGAGGGGACAGAGGGTATTGATCTGGTTAAGAAGTTCTGGGCAGATATGAAGACATGTAATACTGATTCAATTGATGAATATATGTCTCCTGAGTTCCAGTCAATACATGAAGACGGTTCAAGGAACAAGGAAGAGCAATTAGAGCTGATTAAAAACTTGAAATTAGGTGAATACACTCTTTCTAATTTTAAAGTAACAGAAAA